>NZ_CP091380.1:0-150675 GCF_021903635.1 Amycolatopsis sp. FU40 | reverse complement strand
CCTTCGGCCGTCAGGGATTGGGGCTTCGCCCAATCCAAAGGCAAAATCATTGCTTCGCAACGATTCCCTAAGGGATCATTTGTCTAATGTGGAGACTTAAAAGAAGGATCATGTTGTCTGCCAACGTGTTTCACACTGTCCATTATGGATACGTTGGCATGAAAGAAAACAGGCGGATTCTCCGCCTGCGCCCGCGCGTTGCGCGAGCGGCAGACCCGTTGCCGTGCCTGCACAACCGGCTCACCCGGCGCGCTGCGCGCACCGAGCAGAAACACGGAAACCGTTGCTCCGCAACGATTCCACCCCCCACCCTGTCGTGGCTTCGCCACAACCGTTGCCCCGCAACACTTTCACCTACACCCCTTGCCCCGCAACACATCCACCAACCACACACCTCCCCCGACCAACACCACCGCCCCGCAACCCCGCACACGCCCGCCGGCACCCACACCCCGGCACACCCAGCCCACCCAACTCTATCCGGGAAGATAGAAACGACGTTCTGCCCAAACCCCCACCACCACACAAACGGGCTCCGCCCCACACCACACAACCACCGAAACCACCGCCGAAGGGTTGCGAGCGGTGCTACTGCGGGCTCTGGCCAGAAGCCTCGGCAAGCCACCGTGCAGCCCGAGTGCACGCCTGTGCTGTGGTGCCGCGGTAGGAAGCCAGGATCCCACCGTCGGGCCCGAGAAGCTGCGCCATGCCCGTGGGATCCTCGACGTCGGTGTAGACGACGACGGCTCGCTCTTTCGTTCCTCCTGCGACCGTCGCCCGCGCCACCTGCAACGACGCGCCGAGGTCGGCCACGATCCATCGCGGATCTTCGACCAGGGCCTGGAACGACGCCACAGCGTCGTCGCACGCATCGTCCGCGCGCAGCTCGATCGCCTGGGTCGCGGGCGGCCGGAACGGCGTCTGCAGCGGGAAGGTCTTCTCGCTCGTCTCGTCGAAAACGAATCCGCTGTCGCTGCACGGATCGATCTGAACGAGCCTGATCTCGGCAACGACCGTCTTGACGGGCCGCAGGTACGTGAAAACTGCTTCGACCTGCCGCCGCCGGTCGGCTTCGGCACGGCGCAGAACGTCGGCCAGGCGGAGCAGGCCGGGGGCATCGATCGTGTCGCGACGGTAGGCCACGACGCTGCGCCCCTGCCACGGCGCGCTGTCCGCAGCCTGGGGGAACACCTGCCGGCAGGTGCCCGCGACAACCTCGCGCAGCGCGGACAGCCCTGAGTGCGGTTGCAGATCCAGTTCGATCCCAGCGGGACCGCTGGAGGCCGGACCCCACTCGACGGTGACCGCACGACCGAAACGCGCCAGGTTCGCCAGCATCTCGCCTTCGAGCAACTGCAGCTGCTCATCCCCGGCGAGCGAGGCAGGCTGGTCGATCACGTGCAGGACCACGTGCCGATACCGTCGCGGAACCCGCTCGAACACAGCCTCGAACGGCCGTGAATCCTCGGTGTCGCGCCACCATCCACACAGCACGTCGAGGCAGCTGTCGCCAAGGTCCCGCGCCGCTCGCCCCACCGGCGCCACCACCGCCCACCTCGGTCCCGGCGGATGCCAGCGCTCTCCCCCGACTGTCATCACGACCCCTCCGCGCGCTACGTCTTCCGGAAAGCTACACCCGCGCACGTCGACCGCGAATCGACCGAAACGGCCACGTCCGTCCAAGCGTGTCGAGCGCGAGGCTCAGCTCAAGCTTTTCGACGCGGGCCGCAGTCTGGCGCGCGTCGAAGTCGTCGAGCACACCGAGGATCGCAGTCAGGCGATCGCTCGCTTCTTCGACGGTGAGTGGGATACAGGAAGGATGAGGCTGCGGCCCCGCTGACATTCCCTGGTCTCCTTTCGTTGTGAAGCAACTAACATCGACGACTACGAATTTGCCGCCGCACCACGGCACGACCAGAGGTTCCGCCCGCCGGCGCAAGCTGGCGGATCCATGAGCTGGTCTATCCCCAAGTTCGATCCAATGAGACTCGCCGCGAACGAGCGGCCCGGGCTCGACCCGCGGCGCGTATCAGTCGGATGGGGCGCTCAACCAGTACCTGATCGTGCCCGGATTGCTGTCGATCACGAGGAACCAATACCCGTCGTAGGGAACCACCAGGTCGGCAGGACTCGACTCCCAGAAACCTCCATGAAACTCGTACTCCTCGCCGTCCCTGTACGCCTGGAAATTATCCGCGTCCATGAGACAGACCCTGGCCGCAGACCCCTTCAACTCCAGCGTGAAGTGGGCACCGCCCGCGCACGACCCGATCTCATCCCAGATGAAGTTCATGACGCCTTTGTATCGACAACCGATCAACGACGGAACACTCGGCCGCGTACGCCGACTGGATGGACGGCCCGACCGCTGAGTCCTGTGCAGGACGCCCTGCCTTGTCGAGGTGGCTGGCGGCAACTCCTCGCCTTTGCGACAAGCGGGACGACCGAAGCCGCGGACCCTGCGGGCGGTCGCTTCGTCCGGTGCCCACAACCAGGTCGAGCGCGGGCTGGAGGAAAACCGCAGTTCGGTCACGGCAGGACCTCCGGCAGGGTCACCTTGCACTCGGCGACCGCGTCCTTCAACGTCTTGCCCTCCGGCGGGTCGCCATACAGGTCCCATTCCAAGCGCAGCGCGCAGCGCTCGGCCAGCGGGCGCAGGTTCTCGACGATCGCGTCGACGAGTTCGGCGAGGTCTTCGCTGCAGTCCTCCGTGACGCTGTCGTCGCTCAGTCCCCATTCAGCGTCCCAGGACACGGAGGCATCGCCGGGGTCGTCGGAGACCGTCCGGTACAGGTCGATCTCGACGGCCCGTTCCTGATTCACCTCAGACGCTTCCGGCTCGGAAGGCGGCGGCGCGGCGAGAGTGGGATTGGGGCGGAGGGCTTCCTTGGCTTCGCGGCGCTCGCGGGCGCGGCGCTGCTGACGGGATTCGCTCACCCCCGCCATATCGGCAACCGGACGCCGCCGCTGGAGAGCCCCCGGCGGCAGTCTTCGGCCGGCGTCTAATCAGTTCAGCAGCGCCGCCCAGGAACGCAGAAGCATCAGGCCGCAGCGCGCGGCAGACAGTTCCCCGGCCTGGCTTACTCCGGGACGCCTCTGTCCAAATGGTCGGATTAGAACCCGACTATTCCCTCTCTGGAAACGAAACAGAAGAAAAACGCCGTTTCCAATCGCTTCCGCAGCTTTTTCCGAATCCTCTCGGGTTCACGATTTCGAGTTCCGTTCGCCTTCGCCGAGAGGAAGCCCGGAGTGATTGGTCGCAGCGGCAAGGATCACCGGGATGGCCCACCCGTGGCGAGCCCAGAGTGTCGGTGCGCGGACTTACCGTTGGCTGGTGTCGCAGAACGGGATGCTCGATCAGTTCAACGCCTGCGAGATCGTCGGCTTCACCGCGCAGGCCACCGCCCGGCTCCACGATGCGGCGTTGCGCGCGGCACGCGAGCTCGGCACGACCGCCGAGGACCAGGCGGAGTGCGCTGCGGGGCTGGTGACCGCGCTTCCCGCTGAGCTGGTGCGAGCGTTGCACCGCTACGCGGGCCGCGGCTCGGTGCACAACACGCTGCTGGTGCGCGGCCTGCTGCCCGAGGACGCAGGTCTGCCGCAGTCGCCAGGGACCACGGCTCCATCCGCGCTCGGCCCGGCCGCCGATGCGGCGGCGCTGACGCTGCTGGCGGTGTTGTCGCAGTTGGGTGAGCCGTTCACGTTCGCCTCGCTCTACGAGGGACGGTTGGTGCAGCACGTGACGCCGGTGCCCGGCCGGGAGGCCGCGCAGACCAGCGAAGGCAGCGATGCGGTGCTGGCCTGGCACGTGGAGGACGCATTCACCGAGAATCGGTGCGACTTCTTCGGCCTGTTGTGCCTGCGCGGCGAGCCAGGCGCGGCGACGCTGGTCGCTCCGGCGCGGAGGCTGGACCTGCCGGACAATGTTGTGCGGGTGCTGCGGGAGCCGCGGTTCGTCATCGAGCCCGACATCGCCCACGGTGCCGACCCGACCCCGGACTTGCCGGTGACTGCGGTGCTGTCCGGTCCGCCCCGCGATCCGGAGATCTGTTTCGACGCGGTCTACCAGCGCCCTGCCGACCCGACCGACGCCGACGCTGCCTCGGCGCTGAAGATCTTGGCGAGCGCTGTCGAGGCCGTCGCGGTGGCGCATGTGCTCGAGCCGGGCGAGTTGCTGATCGCCGACAATCGGCGGGTGGTGCACGGCCGGACGGTGTTCCGGCCCCGCTACGACGGCACCGACCGGTGGCTGCTGCGCACGATGGTCTGTGCGTCGAAACGCGCGCATCGTCGCCGCGGCGCAAGCCGCGCCTTGCACTGACATCCCGTACCGCATCAGCCCTGTCCGGTCCGCCCTCGTGGAAGGTCGTGTCGTTGTCCAACGCCCTCGCTGACGAAACTGTTGTCGTGCAAGGAATCCGGCCACGCTGCGCGTGGTCGGCCGACGAATACAGCCCGCTGGCCGAGGTGGTCGTCGGCACCGCCGCGGGCGCCCGTGTCCCGGCGCTGGACCGGTCGGCGTGGCTGAACCTCTACCCTGACCTGACCGCGGCCGAGCTCTCCGGCATCACAACAGGCGCGTTCCCGGCGCAGATCCTCAGAGAGGCGGAACAAGACCTCGACGCGCTCGCGGACATCCTGGCCGGGCTGGGCGTCTCCGTGCACCGCCCGGTGCCGGTGGAGCACGGGTGCGAGTTCGCGACGCCGCACTGGCGCGCCCGTGGCTTCTACTCCTACTGCCCGCGCGACCTCGCGCTGGTGGTCGGCTCGGCGATCATCCAGGCACCGGGCCCGATGCGAGCGAGGATGTTCGAGCTGGCCGGGCTCCGCTCGCTGTTCCAGGAGCGGATGCTGGCCGGGTCGCCGTGGATCGCCGCCCCGGCGCCGCAGCTGCGCGACGAGCTTTACCCGCTCGACGACACGGGCCGGCCGGTGCTCGGGGAGACCGAGCCGGTGTTCGACGCCGCGAACGTCATCCGCGCCGGGCGCGATCTCTACTACCTGGTGTCCGGCTCGGGCAACGAACTCGGCGCCCGCTGGTTGCAGACCACGGTGTCCGCGCTCGGGGACTACCGGGTGCATCCGATCCGCGGCGTCTACCCGCACACCCACATCGACTCGACGATCAGCCTGCTCCGCGAAGGCCTGGTGCTGCTCAACCCCGCCCGGATCACCGACCCTGCGATGCTGCCGGATCCGTTGCGATCGTGGGACTACCTGTGGTGCCCGCCGATGACCGCCACGCCCGTCGCGAGCGAGGCGCCGTTGTCGTCGGAGTGGATCGGGATGAACTTGCTGATGGTCCGTCCCGACCTGGCCGTCGTCGATGCCGCCCAGCACCGGCTGATCGCTGCGCTCGAGCGACGCGGGATCGAGGTCGTGCCGCACACCCTGCGGCACGCACGCGTGCTCGGCGGCGGGTTCCACTGCGTCACCCTCGACCTTCGCCGCGACCCGCCCGACAGCCCCGACGTGACGCCGAGCAGGGAGAGCCTGAGGATCGACCACACCGATCCCGATTCCGGCGAGGGCATCCGTCCGGCGGGACCGCTGGCCGCCCGCTACGCCCAGCTTCGCACCGACCCGGCCGCCCGCCGGGTGCTCGAGGCGCGGTCGCGGGCGGTCGGCGTGCTGCGCCGCGCCTTGCACGACGGCGGGCACGTCGAGATCGACACGCCGCTGCTGCAGCGCAGCCGCCCGGCGCCGGGCCGGTCGTTCCGGACCGAGACGCAGTCGCTGGACCCGCACATCTACCTGCGGTCCTCGCCGCTGCACCTGCGGGCGATGCTGACCACCGGGCTCGCGCGGGTGTTCGAGATCGGCCGCTCGTTCCGCGACGAACCGGTCGATCCGACGCACAGCCCGGAGTACAGCCTGGTCGAGCTGTACCAGTCGGGGGCGGACTACACGAGCTTGCGGGCCACCGCCCGCGACCTGATCACCGCCGCAGCGGTCGCGGTCCTCGGCGACACCGAGATCCGCACCGGCGACGCCGTCGACCTCGCGGCCGAATGGGCGGTCGTCCCGTTCCACACCGCGCTGGCCACGGCGCTGTCGTACCCGGTCGATCCCGGCACTCCTGCCGCCGAGCTGGCCCGGCTCGCCGAGACACACCGGGTGCCGGTCCGGGCCGGTGCAGGCGCCGAGGAAATCGCGCTGGAGCTCTACGACCGCCTCGTCGAGGCGGACACGATCGCGCCGACGTTCTACGTCGACTTCCCGGCCGGGCCGTCCCCGCTCGCGGCCGCCTGTCCCCGCGACGAGCGGCTCGCGCAGAAATGGGACCTGGTCATCGGCGGCCGCGAGATCGCCACCGCCTACACCGAACTCGCCGACGACGCCGAACTCCGCCGGCGCCTCGCCCCGCACGGCGACCGGATCCTGGCCTCGGAAGCTGCGGCCCTGGACGCGGAGTGGCTGGAGGTGTTCGCCGGCAACATGCCCGCCGCCGGCGGGCTGTGCATCGGCCTGGAACGGCTGCTGCTCACCCTGACCGGCGCGGCCGCGTTGCGCGACGTGATCCCGTTCCCGCTGCCGGAAACCCCGTGACCGGGCTCGCCGGACCCGCCGCCCGCGTCAGCACCGACCTGGAGGCTCTGCTCGGGCACGTCGCCGACGCATTCGCGCTCGGCGACGTCGGCCCCTGGTCGGTGCTGACCACCGGCTACGAGGACTGCAACATCGACCTCGCCGCCGCGGCCGCGCGGGTCGTGGTGAAGGTGTTCGCCCCCGACCGCGGCAGCGGGATCGCAGCACGCACCGCCGGCCTCATCACCGCCGCCCAAGCCCTCGGCGTCCGCCACCCCCGCCTGCACCGCGACACCCGCGGCGCCCTGGTGCACGCCTACCGCGGACACCACGTGCTGGTGATGGACTTCGTCCCGGGGCGCACCGTCTACGACCTCGACCGCGCACCGAGCCGCCGCGAGCTCGCCGGAATCGTGGAGCAGGCAGCACGGATCCACGCCATCGACGCGAACGTCGAGCCCGTGTTCGACGCGTGGGCGATCACCAACCTGGCACCGCTGGCCGGGCAGCTGCGCGACGTGCTCGACACCGAGCAGCGCCGCCTCGTCGGCCAGGCCCTCGAGGAGAACGCCGCCGTCGACCGCGCGGCGCTGCCCGCGGCGCTGATCCACGCCGACCTGACCCAGGGCAACGTGCTGCTCGCCGACGACGGCACCGTGACCGTGCTGGACTTCGCCGTCGCCAACCGATTCCCTCGCGTCCAGGAGCTGGCCGTGGTCGCCGCGAACCTCACCCACGGCTCGCCGGACCCGCTGCCGAAGCGGGCAGAGACAGTCGCCGAGTTGTACTCGGCCGCCGCAGCGGTCCCGGTGACGGCGGCCGAGCGGGTCGCGCTGAGGGCGTTCACCCGCGCGGCCGCGGCGATGGAGCTGCTCGGCGCGCTGGCCGAATGGCACCACCACGGCAACCGCGGTGCGGAGACGGAGTACCTGATCGGGCTCGGGCTGGCCGGTTTGCGCGACTGCGCCGCGCTCAGCTGATCCGGCTCCGCAGCCACGTCAGGGCGGCGGAACCCTTCGCGTTCTGGTGCGCCCGCAGGGTCGGCAAGTTCGCCGGGGCAGGAAGCAACGACTGGTACAGGAAATCCCCGGCCACCGCGGCGAGCACCGCGTTCACCGCGTCCGGCTCCGCACGACGCGCCGGTCCGAAGCCTGTCCACGCGGCTTCGGGATCGATGCCGCTGGTCGCCGCGACCGACGGCAGGAACAGCAGCGCGTCGATCCAGGGGGCACCGGTGACCGCGTAGGGCCAATCCACGATGAAGACCCGGTCGTCAGCGGTGAGCAGCACGTTGTCCGCCCGCAGGTCCGCGTGGCACAGTGTGTCGCCTGCTGCGGCCGCAGCCCAGCCGGACTCCAGCTCGACCAGCCGGGGCAGGTTCGTCCGCGCCCACGCATCGACCCTATTGGTCAGGTCCGTGTCCACGGCAATCTTTTGCCATGAACGGAAGTTCTCCGCCAGGTCGTCCACAATGGACATAGCGGTGACCGGTGCCGGAGTCAAGGTGTCGGCCAGCTGCTCCAGCGCGGCGAGCACCCGCGCGAACTCGCCGGGCTCCCACGGCAGGGCAGGCATGGCGCCGTCGATGTCGTCCTCAACGAGCATCACCCAGTCTCCGTCGTCGTAACTCCACTGCAGCCGCGGCGCCGGAACCCCTGTCGGCAGGGACGCCATGACCTCGATCTCGCGCCGGTACAACCCCGGCGAGCGTGGATTGCGGTCCGGGTTGATCGCCTTGGCGAACACCCTCCGACCGTCCTCGAGCACGAGACGCGAGGCCAGCCCCGGCGAGAAGCCGCCAGCCTGCCTGACGTCGCTCGACACCCGGGCTCCCAGCGCGGACTCCGCCGCCGCACGCACCTGTTCGGGCAGGTCGGCCCAGCGCAACCGCTCCAGCGCCATCGTCTCCGCGCCCACCGGACACCTCCCGTCGTCACCACCAGACTCATAGTCTCGCGCCGCTCGGATCGGCCCGCACCCGGCTCGGCCGCACCTGCCGCCGAGGTCGCCCTCGCCTCGGACGTTCGAGCTCTTCTCCGTGCCAGGCGCTGCAGCCAGCCTGTGGGCGGACCGCGAGGGAACGGCTCACCAAGCTGGTGTTCGCCGATGAGGTCAGGAACGATGACAGGATGCCGACCGAGCACGCCGATCTCGATGCCGCCGTCGCTGTGCGAGCACCGGACGGCAGCACGTGGAAGGTCTGGAACAGCGGGCACGTCGGATGGTCTCCGACGGAGCTCGCGGCAGTGGTGCAAGACCCCGACACCAGGCAGTGGCACGCCGATCCCGCCCGAGAGAACCGGGTGCTTCCCCGCCTCGAGTTCGAGGCGACTTACACAGCGATCGGCCGAGAACCGCGACGCGACCCGCGGATCACCCGGCTGGCAAACCTGGTCGCCGAGCTGCTCGACGAATTCGAGGCTGCGACCGGCAGCCCGGCGGCGTGCGCCGGACAACTCGAGCAGGCCGTCGCCGACGTCGAGGCGATTCCCGAGGAGACCGCGCGCCGCGCGACGGCGCACGCCGCGCAACAGCGACGCACAGGATTCCATCTCGGCCAAGCAGCCCGACGCCGCCCGTCGTAGCCGCGCGAGCCTGCGCTGCATTCCCGTTCGGCGTCACGCCATCGGTACGGTTTCCGTTGCGAGGAAACGCTTCCTGACCAGCCAGAGTGGAACCGGCACTCAACATACTTATCAGGGAAGATAGAACAGGCGTTCACTCGAACCCGCCACATCCCAGGGCTCCGCACCGCGATATTCCGCGCGCTACCGCTCGGTCAGCCACCGCGCCCACACTGACGGTTCAGTTCCGATCTCGGGCGGGATCCCCAGCTGGGCCAGCGCACCGGGATAGCGGGACTCGTACATCCGATTGACCCGCGCGGCGTAGCCCGGGTCGCGCAGCAGCCAGGCGGCGGGAAGCCGGGTGCAGCGCAGCAACGCCTGCATGCCCTCGCCGCTCAGGTCCCCGTCGACGACGCCGCGCCGCAGCAGACCCTCGACCACCCGGATCCGCTCGTCGACGCGCCGCTCGAACGAGCCAGGGTGCTCGTCGCCGGTGTCGCGGTCGGCGGCCACCAGCCCGAGCAGGTCCCAGAGCGGCGCGGTGCCCTCGACCTCCACTGTCGCCGCCAGCCACGGCAGCTGCAGCATCCTCGCCGTGTGAATGCGGTGACTGCCGTTCGAGCCGAGCCGGTACAGCGGACCCGCCCACGCCGGGACGTGCAGCAACGAAATGTCGGGACCGAACAGCCGGTCGGTGAACGCGTCCAGATCCTCTGCGGCCAGCAGGCCCTCGGCGATGTCGCGCGGCGTCTCGGGCCGGTGCTCGCCGAACTCGCCCCAGGTGCCGTGGACTGTGCCCACCACCAGCCGGGACGGCACCCACGCGACGGTGTGCGCGGACCCGACGTGGTCGCGGTTGCGCCGCGTACCCACGGGGCGCAACCCGGCATGGCCGCGCAGCTGCGGATCGCGCGCGTTGAGCACGGCGGCCCGGCCGGCGAGATAGCCCGCCACGTCGCCGGAGTGCTCCCTCAGCACCTGCCGCGCCTTCCGGCACGCCGCCAGGTGCTCCTCGTACACAGGGCCGCGCAACGCGAGCAGCTCGGACACGCTGGGGCCTTCCTCGGACCGGTCCGACTCCCATCCCGTGCGAACCCACGGCCGCGGCTGCTCCGGCGCGCGGACGCGGATCTCCGGCGGCCGGTGCACGAAGAACCAGGACAACACGTGCGCGGCGGAAGCGGAGGTCGACGCCATCCCCCAGAACTTCCACGGCTCGGTGCCATCGGCCTCGCGATTCGAGACGGCCACGAACCCACCGCGCTCGTCGTAGTCGAGCGTCCAGGTCGCGGTCCCGGCCGTAGGCACGGGCACAAGCGGGGAAAGATCTGCCTCGACGATCTCGCCGCGGCGCAGGTCGATGGCACGGCGCACCGTCTCCAGGTCGTCACCGCGCTCGAGGGCCAGCCCCTCCACACGCGCCGCAGCGCACAGAAGACCGTAGGCCGCCTCGAGCCGTTCGCGCAGCTCTCCGGCCGCAGCGGCCAGGCCGCCGTAGTCGAAAAACACACGCCCGTCCCCCAACAGCCGGACGACGTGACCGGCGTGCTCCTCTGCCGCAAGCAGAGCCTTCCATTCCCGAGGCCATTCCGGAGCCGTCTCGTCCTCGCGCTCCGGTCTGTCCGCCAGCTCGCCCGTCCCGGCAGCCGACGACGCACGCATGCTCAGTGTGACGGCGATATCGCCGCGTTCCTCCTCGGGCAGCCACCGGACCAAGGCGCGCACGAGGGCAGCGAGCACGCTCACGACGTCGACCCAACCCTGCTGCCACCAGAATGAGCGGACACGTCCCAAGCCCTGTTAGCCGAAGCACCCTGCGCCGAAAACCGTTCCACATCGACGATCCTGCCCGACGCGGAGTCCGGCCGCCTGGCCGAACCGGGTGGAGTGCCGGCACCGACGACTCGCAGAGCTGTTGGATGGGATTGTGTCGGTGCGCCGGGCGTGGCCGTCGTCGCTGGCCACGACATGGGTGCCGGGGTGCTGAATCCACGCGGCGGGGGGGGAGCCGCTGGTGCCCGTCATCCCGCAAATCCGGCCAGCTCTCCGTTGATCACGATTGCTCCGCAGGAGCACCGATATCCGGCGTCGCGCCCGTTGCTGACCATTCGATTCGTCGACTCGGGCTCGGCACCGCATCCCGGGCAGCCGTGCACACGCGTTTCGTCAATCGGGTCGCGTGAACCGGATGAATCAGTGCAGTCAGCCGACATTTCGTCACGCTCCCTCTCGCGACAGGAACGCGCGAAACGACGCGAGGGACAGCTCGTGCGCGTCCCACTTGGACACCGTTGGGATCACAGCCCACAGCCACTCTTGCACGCGCTCCTGGACCCACAACCAGTCACGCCCGTCAATGTCCGTGTTCGGGTCCTCGCGAGCCGCTCCGAAATCCCAGTCGCGCATCTCGCTGATCGTCCAGGTGCGGTCGAGCTCAGGTGCAACGTGGGCCAGCTCGGACCATTCCCTCATGATGCCCCGGGCGACACCGAGCAACCGCGCCTGGTCGTGGCGCAACTCGCGCTCCCCGACGTCGCCGAAGTACGAGAGGTCGCGCCAGTCCGCGCGCACCTCCTCGGATACGGTGCCGTACCTGTCTCCACAGCGGTCCCGCGCCACGACGGAAGACGCCGCACGCCTGTAGCCCTCGTCGTGCAGCCAACCCGCGAACTCGTCGATGCTGTCGTAGACATGGTGCAGGCGCGGCCGGTCCTCGTCGCCCGGAAACGTCACGTAGGTGGTAACAGGCATGACTCTCCAATGATCCGAAGTAGACGGCGGCCCGAAGACCCGCCGTGACGAGGCCCTCTGCCGTGCAACGGAGACGGGTCTTCGCCTCGCTTGTCAGGACGGCGCGATGCCGATCCAGAGCCAGCCGGTGTGCACCTGCGCTCCTTCGGTGGGCACAGTCACCGTTCCGCCCAGCACCCGCACACCGGCCGTCCGGTACGAGCCGCTCGTGCCGTAGACGACGTGCTCGCCCGGCACGAGCACCCCTGACACCGCGGCGGCCACTGCCGCGTCCAGGTCCGCGTGCCCGCCGGGTACGGCCGGGATCTTCACCTCATGCTCCCGACGCCCGCCTTTGACCGCGATGCCGCCGGCCCGACCCCACTTGTCGCGGATCTCGGCCCACCGCTCGTCGTCGCCTCTGAGGACGCTGAAGGCCATCTTTCCGGCCTCCCCCAGATCGACCGGCTCGGCAGACACGATCACGAACCCTTCGCCGGCCTTCTCCGCGATCGAGCCCGTGTACCCGCCTGATCCGTACTCCCACTGCGCGTTCGCGACGGCCGCGCGGAACGACTCGTCGGCGTCAGTCCCTTCCTGGTAGGCCAGGAATTCATCAGCTCCCATGGCTTGTGTTCTCCCGTGTCTCGTGGTGGCGGTGCGGACTGCGGCCTGCGCCACTCGCTGCTGCCGCGGGTGTCACTGGGCCGGCGTCGTCCAGCGCGTCCGTGCAGTCCCGCGAGCCGAAACGCATTCCGGTACTCGCACCCTGGGTATGGGTTCAGTCGCGTTTCCGCTCGCGAAGCCGCCCAGAACTGAAGCGCCCGCCGACTCCTCAGCCATCTCTGGGCCAATCCGGTGCCTCAGCTCTTCCGAATCGAGGACGCGATCCCGCCCCAGGCGATGCGGAAGTAGTCGTTTTCGGCCAGTTCCTGCGCCAGGTACCACGCATTGGTGCCGCGTCGAGAGTTCCGAATGCGGCGCCATAGCCAGGAGCCGAGATCGCTCGTGGTGGTCGTCCCTGCCCGGGTGGCGAGCCGAGCGGCTTCCTCGCGCACCGGGGCATCGCCCGCCAGCCACTCGATCACCAAACTCGTAACATGCTGCCCGCGATCGCTCTGGATCATTGCCGCTTGCCTTCGTCCTGTATGTTCAGCGCTGCCGGGTTGTTGGCTGATCCGCACCACGGCCGCAGGTCCGTTTCTCGTTCCACGACTGAGCCGACGGGCCACCGGACGGGCAGCGTCCCGGACGATGGCCGACTGCGCGGCGGGCGAGGCGATCCGGCCAGTCCGCCGACGCCACTGCGTCGCAGCGGGGGCTGCGTTCCCGGTTGCCGACGCAGCTCAGGGGCAGCGTCTCACAATGCCCGCGGCCGGATGCTCCGCGGCAATTCGACGTCGCGCTGGCAGTTCTCGCAGAAGAACCTGACATGATCGAACGCCGTCTCTCCGGCCGTGATCACGGCCCGTTCGCCCCCGCCGGTCATGCTCACCGAGCTGTGCCGATTGCACTCTTCTTCCGCGAAGATCTGCGCTTCCGCACCGCAGTGCGGGCACACAAGCTCGTTGTCCTCGGACACGCCGACTAACTTCAGATCGCGGGGCTGCGCCGCGGCGTCGACGCTGTCCCGGTCCACATTGGATTGTGTCATCGGTATGCTTTCTGGGCTGCAACTGCTGAGAATGCGCGAGGTGGGCATAGCGGCCGGGTTCAGCAACGTCGAGACGGGGCCGATCTTGAGCCAACTTTTGACGGCACAGCCGAAGGCCGGAAGCGATCCGTGTTTCCAATGCGCCACCGAGGTGTTTCCCGATCGGAAGGCCTGCGAGGGCGCTGTGCGGCTGTCCCTCAGCACTTCTGCGAGGCAGGACTTTCTGCCGATTCAGTGGGGCACGCCTCGAATTCCGCGACCCGCGACGATGAAGCGCCACGGCCGCACCATCGTCCGTTTCCCGACACGCCACGGCGAGCGCGGGCGCTTGAGCGGCATACAGTGATCCGGTGGCTCGTCATCACCTGGTCCCCCAGATGCTGCTCAAGCGATTCGCGACCGAGCAGCGCAAGATTGTCATGGTCGATCGGCGACCACCGCACAGCGCGCGGCTGACATCGGTGAAGAATGCGTGCGCTGAGTGCGGCTTCTACAGCATTCCCACCGAGGAATTGGAGGAAGGCGCGCGCGATGGCCACGATCCCGAGGACGCCGAGCTCTGGTTGGCCGATCTCGAGGGTGGTGCCGACCCGCTGGTCACGGGCCTGGTCGACGGACGCTTCCCGCCGACTCCGGAGGAACGTTTCACCATCGCATTGTTCACGGCTATGCAGATGACGCGGGGGTGGCGTTTTCGGGATGACATGAACGACGTGAGCACCGCTGTGATCCAGAACCTGGTGCCCGACATCCCGCCAACCGTGATTCGCGACTGGTTGCGCGACCACGGCGAACCTCACGACGACCGCGCCGTTCGATCGTTTCGCGAACGGATGCTCCGACCGGACAACAGCCCACAGGTCACCATGACTCAAGCCTTCGCTGTTCACCAAGCACTGCGCACGGCGGTCGAAGGTCTCACCGAACGGCTGTTCTTGCGCCCCTGGCGACTACTCCGGTTCGACCACGATGTCCTGCTCATCAGCGACAATCCCGTCGGGATCTGGTCGCCAGCCCCGAGAGGGATCTCTCCGACCGTCGGGCGAGGGAATGCATCCATGATCTTCCTGCCGTTGGATCGGCGGACCGCTCTGGCATTCGCCTCACACGGCACCGACAAGGTCTCTCACCCCGGTCCGACTCGGGCTCGGCAGATCAATCTGTCGGTCATCGAGGATGCTCGCCGCTGGATCTTCCACCATCCCGACGATCAGCCGCTCAACGATCTCATCGTCCCGCCCCTGTCCGAACTCGTAAAGGAACTAGTCGACGTTCGGCAGGACAGCGACGGCAAGGTCCGCGAGCTCTACCGATATTCCAGACGCGCCGCGCCGCTCAGCGATACGTGACCCAGCCCTTCCATCGACTCACGTGCTTCACCCGGCTCTGCCGAGCCTCGCCTCGGAAAGTGGTTAAACGCCAACGGATAGCGACAGCGTCTCGATAGGGCGAGGTCGGCGCTCTTTGGTACTGCTTCCGCCGTTCGACGTTGCGGGTCAGCTCGAGGCGCAGGCCGCTGACACCGCGAACTCGGCCAGATCGGCGAGGGCGAGCAGCAGCAGGAACGCGGGTTCGGCCGGGCCGTCACCGCACCCTGCGCACCCGCTGCCCGTCACCGTCTTGCTCACCAGACTGTCCCCGCAGGGCAGTCTGGGCAAGACAGTCGCGCTTCGCTGGCGTCAGACCGGGACCTCGTCGGCTGAAGCCCCGCGGCGGACAACTGGCTTCTGCTTTCGTTCTGTCCTCTCCGCCGGTGTGCGCCGGGCGTGCGCTGCTCGATCCACGCGGCTCGGAGCGGCTTCCGAGAACCTGCGGTCGTCCTCGCGGACCTACGTCGCCGTGCGCTCGGACTCTCCCTGCGGTCAACGGCTGCTGCGACGCCCACGACTGCCGGTCCGCGCTGTGCCGCGGGGCTTTCGCGCCGGTGCCTGCGTCGGCTTCTGGTCCCGCTCGTCGTACTCGCGGATCACTTCGGCGGGGATGCGACCACGGTCGGAGACCACGTATCCGTTTGTGCGAGCCCAATCCCGGATGACCTGGTTGCGCTCGCGCTCGGCCGGGGTCAGTGCTCGGCGAGGAGCAGCCAGTTCGGCCGCGGTCGTGCCGCGGATCTTGCGACCGCCCACGCGCTTCCCCGCCGCGACGTACCGCGCGAGCTCCTCCCGCAGCGCTGCGGCGTTCGCGTCCGAGAGATCGATTTCGTACCGCACGCCGTCGAGTCCGAACGGGACTGTCTGCCCTGCGACGCTGCCGTCGATATCGTCGACCATCTCGACGGACATCTTCTGTGCCATGCGGCTTCCCCTTTGCTGCGGATTCCGGAACGGGAAGAGCCTATCGATTCCGGCTTCCCGTGGAATCGGGGAGTGCCCGCCGAGGTCGCGACTCTCTGCCCAGCCGGAAGTATCCGCAGATGAACGCACGCGCCGCTGCCGAATCTGCGCGTCGATTGCTCGTGCGATACCCGTCGCGTGTTTTCGCGCGCGGATTCGCTCGCCGTCAGCTCCACAGCACCGAGATCACGTCGTCGTTGAGCAGGTTCATGCTTTCGGCATCGCGCCCGGCGTCAGCGGCGAGCTCGATCAGGTGGCTCGTGTATCGCTTGCGCAGCTGCGAGGCACCGATCTCCACTCTGACCCTGGTGCCGTCGCGCATCTCCCCGTAGCAGTAGGACACGTCCATGAACGGAAAATCCGACTCTCCGAGCAGGCGCAGCCGAAGGATCTTGACCAGGTCCGGGTTCTCCAATGGCACGGGCGCGCGGCTGTGGTCGATCGAATCGCGCACGGCGTAGGCGTCGGCGTCGATGGGATTGGTCTCCTGCACGCCGTAGTCGGCAGGGTTCGTCATCACGGTCTTCCTCTCGATGCTGTTGCGGGCAGAACCCCGGGCTGATCTGCTCCCGTCGCAGGCCGCGCGGCAGGACGTCGCCTGGGTCTGCGTCAACAGGCGATCTCGTGGCGGTCGGGCGCTGTTCGCCAGCTCTCTTCCTGTGAAGGCCAGGCGTGCGCGCCGCGTGCGGTCAGTTCAGCCCGATTGCGCGATCCTGAAAGCGGGTCATTCGGCGAGCCTTTCCACCTTCACGGTGCGCGGGTCCAGCAACAGCCTGACGCCTGCCGGCACAGTGCCGACCTCGCCCTTGACCTTCGCGATGACGTGGCGCGCGAACTCGGCGCGGATTGCGGCTTCTGAGGCCGGGTCGTCGGGATCCATCTCGAACTCGATGCTGTACGGCCTCTTGCCGTTCACTGACCTTCCGGTTGCCCGGTATTTCGCGACCTCGCTCATGCGTTCTCCTGTTCAGGGCGGGCCTGCCAACGAATTCGTCCGGCCGCGCGGGGCCGGGCGCGGTCCGGAATGCCGATGCCAAGTCGCTGTCGTCGCCGTGCGCGGCAAGTCCGGCGGGCCCCGTCAGCCAGGAAGGACACGACCTTGTGCGGCCAGCCGGCGCGGCTACCCGCAGGTCCGGCGGCGCGCGCGGGAGCCGGTCTGGCGGCTGCGGGCCGCGGACGGCGGCCGCGTCGGACGGCCGGGACCGCGGGCGGCAGGCCGGCGGCGCCAGCGTGTACGTGCCGGTTGGCGGAAGGGCAGGCCATGCAGGCCAGTCAGGTCGTCCAGGAGCAGGCTCACGGCGTGCGCGGCTTGGGCGGGCATGACGCTGTTTCCGAGGGCTCGCAGCTGCGCAGCGCGGGGCAGGCCGAGATGGGCGGCGGTGACCCACTCGGCGGGAAAACCCATGAGCCATTCGACGAATGCGGGCGCGAGGCCGCGCCGCCCGGGCGGCGTCGGGTGCGGCGCGGGACGGCCGGTGACGAGCTCCCAGCGGTGGACTGCGGCCGAGTATTCGCCCCAGTCCACGACCCCGTGACCGCCGGGCGGGCGTGCAGTGGCCGAGGACCGGGTACGCGGGACGGTTCTGGTCGCCTTGGCACGGCGGTGCTTCTGCCGGAAGAACTGCTGTGCACGGCGGAGATCGCCGACTGTTTGCCAGGAACCCGGGGACAGGCAGCTGCGCAGCCCCGAGTGGTCAGGGGCTGTCGGCGCGCCGCAGCGCGCCCCGTACAGCGGGGATGCCGGTGTTCCGCGAGCCCGGCCGTGCCGAGGCGGGCCGCTGCTACGAGGTTGGCGGTTGTCCGCAGTCGGCGGTCGGAGTCCCGGCGTTCGCGCGGGATCGGCTCGCGTCACGCATCCGGCCGGAGCCAGACGGTGCGGAGTGGCCGTCGTCGGGGCCGTCACCGACGTCGGCGGCAGCAGTTCGGGCCGGACGACCGAGTTGACCGCGTCGTCGAGGTTCACCTGGTGCCCGCCGGCGCGGCGGCGCACCGGGTCGGACGCGCCGCGCTGGTCCCCGTCGCGCGCCGCCGGGGTGGGCAGCATGCGCATGCCGTCGCGTGCTGGGGACGGCACACAGGAACACCCTCTCCCGTCGGTGCGCGCCGCCGACGTCGGCGGCGCGCACGCTTCGCCAGACCGCGTCATACCCAAGGGAGGCCAGGCCGCCGAGTACTCGGTCGAGTCCTCCGTTGCGCCATCGGAGCGCGGCGACGTTTTCCACGACGACGAGGTCCGGTCCCAGTACGCGAATGACGTCCAGGATGTCGCTCCACAGTCCACTGCGCGCGCCTTTCACGATGCCCGCGCGCCGACCGCACGCGGAAATGTCCTGACACGGAAACCCCGCCGTGACCACCTGCACCGGCTCCACGCGCGTGAAGTCGACCGTGCGCAAATCGCCGAGGTTCGGCACGCCGGGCAGCCGCGCTGCGAGCACTGCGGAGACAAAGGGGTCGACTTCGCAGTGCCACGCGATCCGCCCGCCGAGCACGGCCGCCACGCCCAGGTCCAGCCCGCCGAGTCCGGTGCACAACGACCCGATTACCGGGCCGTTGGTCCCCACGAAGTACAGGCCGTCGCTCGCGGCGGGCCCGGCGCCTCCGCGGAGAGTTGGGTTCATCGCCGCTGTTCCTTTCGAGTCGCTGTCCGGATTGCAGTCTGCGGACGAATGCAGCTGCATCTCCGCGCCGAACTGGTCCGCGGGCCGGGCCGTCGGTTGGTCAGTCCAGAAATGTCACCGCGAGCGCTGCGGGTGCAGTCGAATTGCCGCCGAACATCTTGCGGACAAGGATCATGGGCCCCAGGTCTGTGTTCGGTTCCAGCCGCACTGACCGGCCCTCCACTTGCGTGACCTGTCCGGGCGCGAATCGGCCGTCATCGATCTGTCGCGCGGCGAGGGCGTTGAGCACCGATTGCCCCTGCTCCGCGTCGGCGCAGGAGATGCACAGCTCCGGCAGTTGTTTCAACGTCAGGCCAACGGTGTAGGCGAACCGGCTCCCGTCATAGTCCGTAGCGACGATCACTCCCCAGCCGTCGCGATCCATGATTTCCAGCAGCTTCCCCACTACCGCCGTCGGTTCGTCGCTCATGTCTTTCATCGGTTCTCCCGTTCGCCGCTTTGTGCGCGGTCCCGCTCGTTCTGGCCCGAGCAGGTTCCCGTCGGTCGGTGTGTCCATTGCTGCGGGTCGTCGATTCACCGCGCGCGGTAGGTCGCACAGCCTGAATTTCATTTAGCGGCAACAGAAGCGGCTCGCGAAAGTTCTTGCTGTTTCCAATTGCGGACGTCCGCGTTTCCCGACGGGACGCGCGGCACGAGCGGGCGTCTTCGGTCCCTGCTCGGTCGGGAGATCGCGGCTGGTTCGGCCCATGCCGTGCTTGCCGAGCAGCGTCCAGGCGCGCACGTGCTCAGGGCAGCCAGGATTCGTCGTCGCCAGCGATCTTCAGCTTCAGCTCGTCGACGCGCTCCTGCAGCTGCAGGTGGGTGATGATCCCGACGAACCGTTCGGACTGCAGCAGCTCGCACTCGGCCTCGACAGGCCGTTTGCGGTCGATCAAGTTCTGGATCCTCTCGCCCAGGGCCGAGAAGGCGTCGGTGATCTCCTGGTTCATCGACTGGGCCAGCTGTTGACGGTGGTACTCGGCCTGCGCGACCTGCACCCGTCCGTGAGCGTTCCGCACCCGGTGCCGAGGCCCCTCGGGGACAGGCTTCACGGAAGACAGTCTCACGCCGCGCAGCACTGTCTGGCCGGCGTAGGTCGCCAGGGTGAGTCGTCTGTCGGCGATGTCGTGATTGTCGTCTGCGACGAGGAATCGGAGTCCGTACGCGTCCTCCACGCTGCCGCGGTACTCGAGTCGTCTGCCGATCATGCTGGACATGCTGCTCCTCGAGGAGTTGCGGACGCTTCTGCGGTGCGAGGAGCGACCGGGCCTGGTCGCAGCGACGCGGCTAGGGCTGGCCGTAGGAGACCAGCGCGGCGGTGATCGTGTCGGCAGCGGCGCTGGTGGCGGGATCGTCGTCGACGCCCCAGCAGCGACGGAGTTCGCGGACCTGGTGGGAGACCGGCGCTGCCGGGTCGTAGGCGGCGGCGATCCGCCCTACCCGGGCCGGGGGCAGGCCGACCTGCGCAGCGATTGCCCGCAGGCTCATTCCTTGTGCCCGTGCCCCGTGGATGACGACCGCGCGCTCGAGGTCCGCGCACTCGCCTCGGAACGCCGCAAGGGCCAGCCGTGCGCGTAGTGGTGCGGTGTTGGGATTGCCGGACATGCGGTTCTTCTCATGTCGGGTGGTGCGGGTTGTGTGGCGGGCAATCGCGGCGAGAACTCGTTCGCGCCAGCGGAACGCGAACCGTGGACAGTTCGCGCAGCTCTTGTGGCCGGCGCATCCCGGCAGCGGCGGTTCCCTCCGCGCCGCCATCGACCAGGCGAGGCTGTCCGCGCTGGCGAAGTTCGAGCCGTATTTGCCCAGGCCGGAGAGCTTCACTCCGAATCCGTGCAGGTCTATTCCGGGCACCGCCTCGCGGACCGCGGCGATGATCCCAGCCACTTCTTCTGTGCCTTGGCGGCGGCACACCGAACCGATTCCGACCGTGGGCTCGGCGGCGAGGTCGACGCCCGCGTCGATGAATTTCGCGGCGCAGTCCAGGTAGTCGGCCAGCGTCCAGCCCTGCAAGACGGGAATGATCGGCAGGTCGGGGGCGAGCGCGCGCAGTTCGAGGAAGTTGCCGACGGTGCGGGCCTGGTGCTCGCGCACGGTGAGCCCGGTCTTCGCCCGGATAAAGGGCTCCGACATCCAGTCTTGCTGCGCCGCGAAGAGCAGCCCGCCGATCTCGTCGCGGTAGCGGCGCACCCGGGACGCGTACTCGCGCGGGGTGGGGCCGTGGGCCCAGGTTCCGTAGGTCGACAGCTCGGTGAACCCGCCCGAGTCCAGCGCCCACGTGCCGATCGCGCGCGGCAGTGCTCTGTATCCGCGCAGCGTCCGGTCGGACACGAACAGCGGAACCGTCGTGCGGGCCAGCCAATTCGGGCGATGAGTGCCTAGGAGGAACCGCACAGCCGCGCGGTCCGGCAGGCCGCGCCGGTGACGAGCCCCCTGGTGCCGACACGCTCGGATGTCTGACGGGGACGGTCGCCGTGACTGGCACGCGGCCTTCGGAGCCGCGGTCGTCACGACGGGCTCCGTTCCCGGCGGGCGCCGGACGTCCGGTCCTCGCATGCGCTGGCTGTCGCTGTGACGCCGGGAATCCGGGTTCGGCGGGTCACGGGAAGTCGGGTTGGCTGGAGGCGCAGATCCGCCGGCCGGACGGGGTCGTGATCAGTGTCGGGGGCTTGGGAACAGCGCGAGCGCCGACCTGCCGGTGTGTTCCGTCGTGGTACAGGCCCTGCTCGCCCCACGGTCCGACACACGTCGTGTAGTGGCGGCCGTTGTCCCAGTCGGCGCGCACGAGCACGAACCGGCTCGAGCAGTTTCGGTAGCGCGCGTCCATCCCCTGCGTGCTGTATCCGCACCGGTGTGGCGCGGGGGTGCTGACTCCGACGTCGCCGTGCACGTCGATGCCGAGGGCCTTCAGGCTGATGATCCCGCCGACGTCGCCGCTGCCGGAATCTGAGCTCGCGGCGGCCGGGACGGCAGCCGCCGTGGCGGGGATGGCGGACGCGACGCCGCCTGCGACGAGCAGGCCGAGCAGGATGCCCTTCGTTGCGGTCGTCGAGAAGTTCATGGGTGGGTTCCTTTCCATCGCAGAGTCCGGATCCCGGCCGAGCCAGGCCGGAACGGGTGCAGGGTCGCGCCTGCGGGTGCTGGGACACCTCGGTTTGCGGGCTTGCCGCGTGTCGTTGCGCACCGGAGGCCTCGGGCACGGATAGTTCGATCGAGCGCTGGTGGCGGGTGCTGGTCGTCGGTCTTTCCCAGCGGAGTCAGATGTTCAGATGCGCCTCGTCGTACGCGGTGAGCGCGCGTAGTCGTTCTTCTGCCGCGTCCCAGGCGACGGAGGGGATCCGCTCGTCGCCTCCTAGGCTGGCCCGCGCCGCGGCCAGGGTGTCGAAGAGACCGAACACCTCGGACGCGCCGGTGTCGAAGCAATAGTGGTGGGCGTGCACCAGGATTTTTCGCCCTTCGGTTTGGGCGATCCACGCTCGCCATGCCTCTGGCGGCGCGGGCGCGTCGGCCGAGTGGCGGGCGAACTCGGGCTCCGGATCGTTCTCGCGGGGCCAGTTGCCGTCCTCGACATCGGGTTCCCAGAGCCAACGTCCGACGAAGTACTGTCGGCGCGGCGGCGATCCGCGGTCGATAGTGAGGCTGGCGAAGTCGTTTTCCGGTTGCATGCGTCTCCTTGTGGCTAGGGGCAGCCATGTCGTCGCTGGGCGGCCAGCGTCGGGAGGTGCCGTCCGTGCCGGCGTTCGAACACGGCGCCGACGTCGATGTGCAGCACGTCGCCGCCGCAGTCGCGAAACACCGGGTATCCGCAGGTGGCGCAGGCTCCGATCGCGTCGTGCTCGTCGCCGCACGTCGGGCAGAGCGCGTGGTACTCCTCGTCCTCGACGGGGTATGGCGCATCGTGCACGGGTTCTCCTTCCGCGGCGGGCCCGGGGCGGCGCCTGGCCGACGCACTGGCGCACGGTTCCCTGGATTTCCGATGCGCCGGGCGACTGGCGTGCGCCGTTGGCCAGCAACGGCCCGCAGTCGTGATGCGTGCCGCGATCGCCGGGCGGAGAAGGCTTCGGCCGTAAGGCCGCACTGGTCACGGCGCCGGGGCCAGGACTGCGCGGTGGGGTCCGTGTTCGCGCTGGAACGCCGTCCAGCGGCACTGGTGAGACAGCCCGCCGTCGCAGTGGCGGCTCACCAGGTGCCCGCACTCGGCGCAGGAGCCGATCGGGTCGTGTTCGCGGTCGCAGTCCGAGCACACGGCGCGGTAGTCGCCGCAGTTCTCGTCGCACACCGAGCCGCCACGGGTTCCGACATCGCTCGGGTTGCTGCACATGAACGGCGTTTCCTCGTTGTCAGAAGGGGATCCGACGGTGTGGCACGGCAGTTCAGCCGTCGGTGTCGACGATGTTGATGCTGACGATGTTGCCGTGTTCGCTGCCCAGGAATTGCTCCAGAGCTTCGCTCAGCAGATGGATCCCGGTGCACCTGCCCTTCGCGACGTGCTTGTCGGCGTAGGTAACCGTGATCGCCCAGTAGCCTCTGTTCACGACGTTCGCTTTCTTCCCGAGCCGGGGCCGTGTAGTGGCCGCCACGAGAACTCGGCTCCGGCTCGGGTGTTTTCCGGAACCTTTTGCGGAAACCGGCGTCTACCGGCACGCGCACGCGTCGGCATTCCGTTGTGACCGGTCACTCCCGCGGTTTGGGATCGTGGTCTCCGCCCCAGTAATACGGGGCTTCGATGTGGATCCAGCTGCCGTCCTCGTCGCGGCGGATCGTGTGACCGCACCTGCAATGAGCATCTCCGTCAGCTGTTTCGTACTGGATCGCCACATCGACATCGGGCGGCGCGTCGACGTGCGTATCCCCATCCGTGTAGATCGTGACGACCACTTGTGCCTTCTTGTCCGTCATCACAGGTCCTTGCGCCTTTGACTGCGCGGCATCCGCGAGGCGGAAATTCCGACGCCGACTATCCCCCGCTGTTGCGGACGAAGGAAGACGTCGTTGTTTCCAAAATACCTGGGCGTGTTTCCGCTCGGCGTATCTGAGACGCTCCGGTCAGGCGGAATTGCGCGGCCGCCTCGTGCGGATGCGGGCAGGAAACACGGCGCTGACCTTTGGAAACATGTTTGGCTTTTGTTGCAGTTTCGGCTCGGTAATAGTACTTGGCAGCGGGCCGCAGAATCCGGCCGCGCTGCACGGGGGATCTCCCCGTTGAGCACGTCGGCGGTCGGACCGGCAACGCACGCCCGACCGATTCGTTCCCTGCCGGGTGCCCCGCTCGAACGATCGTTTCCCGCTGCGCCGAAATCTGGCTTCAGAGCAGCCCGCAGTCGCGTATGTCCGATGCGCACCTGCGTCTGCTGTTCCGCCGGGACCGGCGAGGCGACCGAGGAAACGGGCCGGTGACGAGGCGGCCCGCAAGCCTGGAATCCCCCGAACAGCAAGGAGTTCCCATGTCAGTGACCATGCGCGCCCGAAGCGCTGTACTGGCTGCGGCTGCCGCCGCCAGCTTCGCCGGCGGCATCGGCATCGCCGACGCCGCCATTTCCGTCCCCGCGCCTGGTCCGGGGCACTCGGCCTCGGCCGATGTCTCCGCTCCCGGGGTCGCCGCGCGGGCGACGATCCGGTCGGGCCCGCATCGCATGGGCACGTCGCTGGGTCGTCCCGCCGCCAAGGCGCTGTCTAGCGATTTCTACGCCCTTACCACGGCTTCCGGCGCGAGGGTCAGGGCCTCGGCCCCCAACGGCGCGATCCGCGGCGTCACTCACTACAACGAAGGCGGCGACGTCTCCTGCAAGGTGCGCGCCTCCGACGGTCATCTCTGGGGACGGGTGGGATTCATTTCCGATCGCAGCCATCAGTACGTGACCGGGTACATGCGCGACGACCTGTTCAAGGTCTGGGTCCGTCCCTGGTCCGCGTGGCGCGGCGCGGACGTCCTGCCCTGGTGCTGACCGTCCGCACGTCAGGGCCGTGCGAACCGGCAGCGTGACCGTTCGCAGTCCAGGTGCAGACATCCCGTGCGGCGGGCGGCGGTCCCGAAACGCTGACCGCCGCGCGGGTTTCTCTTCTCCGCGACGGCACCGCTGTGGCCGATCTCCGCCGACGGGACCTCGGCTCCGCTCCGGACGAAGCCGCCGCGACCCGCCCGTACGAGGAATGGTGAACGTGGACAACCGGCCCAAGCGAGGCGAGTTCCGCCAGCAGCACGGCGAGTGGGCGTCCCTGGCAGTGGCCGGCATCGCCGCGGTCGCGCTGTGGCAGCTGGTGGGCACCGTGTGGCCGTGGCTGCTGGCGCTGGGGGTGCTGATGCTGGCGGCAATGATCGGACTGCGGCGGCCGGGGGCGCTGGCCGCAGGCCTGGCCGCGGCGGACGCGTGGTGGCTGGCCTCGGTTCCGCTGTGGGCGTGGGTGTTCGTGGCAGGCGTGGCCGCGGCGGCAACGGGTGTCTGGTGGGCGTGGACGTGGTGGCGGAAGCGCCCGGACCCGACGGCCCGGCAGGAGGCCGAGCGGTTGCCCGCGGTGCGGTCCGAACCTTCCGTCGCGGCGACGGATCATGCCTGTCCGGATGCGGCCGTCCCACCGAGACGGGCCGCGGCGCTGCCTGTTCCTGGCCTCGGGGTCGCGGTGCGGCGCTGGCACGCCGCGATCGCGATCGCCGCCGGTGCCGGGCTGATCGCGGCCGGGATCCTCGGCTGGCGAGCGGACACGGCGACGGCGGCAGCGCAGCGCCAGGCCGAATTGGACGCTGCCCACCACGAAGCGTTCTCCAGAATTCTGCCGCGCACGGGAGCGGATCTCGTCCATTACCTGGTCGCCGCGATCGCCGGACGCCGCCCCGAGAAGGCCTGCTTCGCGTTCGTGCCGGAGGCCGGCCGCGACTTCGCCGCGGCCTTCGGCGCCGAGTCGTGCGAAGCGGCGATCGACCGCCTGTCCAGGCAGCTGCCCGTCGCGCCGCACGCGGGCATCGCGTACGAGAACGCGACCGGCGCGATGGTGCTGCCCGGCGCAGCGACCACCGACCTCGGCGGCGGCCGCAAGATCGTGGATGCCTGCGCCGTGAACGTCTCGCCGCCCGGTGCCGGGCCGGATCGGTTCGGGATCTTCACCATGCAACAGGTCTCCGGAGAGGGAAGCCAAATCGTCGCCTACAGCAGGTGCCTGTGACCGGACATCGTCCGGCAGGAAGGCACCCCGCCGGACAGCGTGAGAGAGCAGGACACCCGGATGCACGACGACATCGAGCCGGGCACGAATCGCCGGACTGCGGCGTCCTCGCCGACGCTGCTGCCCTCCGACGTCGACACGATCGAGGCCGCAGCGGAAGACTTCTGGATCTGTCGGTGCGGCAACAAACCTCACGGGTCCGGATTCGTGCCAGTCGACCGGCACGGCACGGAAGTGGACCCCACGCCAAGTCAGTGGCCCGAACTGCTGTACCGGTGCAACGGCTGCGGACTCGTCATGGACGGCTCCACTGTGGACACCATGGCCCGCACGGTCGCGGTGATCGGCCGGATCGTCTAGTCGCGCCGTCCGGCGGCGGCCGTGGGCACGTCATCGACAACTCCTGCTGCCGGAATGACACAGCCGACCCGCGCGCCCGATGTCCTCCCAGTCGTCACGACCCGGAAACGGGGTACCCGTTGTCGTCGAACTTTCCGGGCTCGACTTCCTCGACCTCGCTGTCCATAAAGAACTGACCGTCCGCACTGCGCCAGGGAGGAAACCCCTCCTTCGCGCGCTTCGGCACGAAGACGACTTTCATGTGCGCATCGGTGAACTTCTCGAACCCTTCGCGCCGAACTCCTTCGCGTTCCATGTTCGTTCTCCCTTTCTCTTCGCGCAGGCGTAGTGCGCTGCGCCTGCGGCTACGTTCGTGCGGTAGTCGGACGTCCGGCTCCTCGAACCGGCCCAGCGCCCCGGTTCAGCAAAAGTCGCAGGAGAAGCCCACCGCAGCAGGATCGTTGCTGGCGACGACGGTCACATAGTAGGTGGCGTGCGCGCCCGGGCGGCCTGTTCCGGTGGCGTTGTACAAGTGGGCTGCCGCCCACTGGCGCCGTTCCTCCTCACCGGAAGGCATGGCTGGCGCGTGCACTGTTTCCCGTGTCCGGATTGGTTTCCCAGCCCCGGGGCCGTAATCACTGGCAATGTCGAGCTTGTACCAGAATTGCACCGTCGGCTCCTTTCCATCACGGGTGCGCCCCCACGCCGGGCAGCCACACGAACGAACGTTTGGCGAGCAGCCGGTTCAATGCCGACAGGTTTTCGCGACGTTGGGAGCGTGCTTCGTCTGCCGGACAACGACACGCCGATCGATCGCGCGCGTAGCCGCAAGGTCGTCCGGGGAGACGGCTCGCACGCCCGTCTGGCCGCCCGGCAGCCAGCCGCCGGACAGGCACCAGTCGAGGGTGACAGAGATCTGTCAGCTCACGACCGTTCTGCTTCGGCCAGGCGAGCCGAGGCGATGGCGTGGTAGTGCGGGGACAGTTCGATGCCGATGAAGTCGCGGCCTTCGGCGAGCGCGGCGACTCCGGTGGTGCCTGCCCCGGCGAACGGGTCGAGGACTGTTCCGCCGCGAGGGCAGATCTGCACGAGCTGGCGCATCACGTCGAGCGGTTTCTGCGTGATGTGGAGCCGGTTCTGGCCGCGCGGCTGTGATCCGGAGACCAACCCGGGCAGGGAGACCGGGTTGCGATCGGGCAGGACTGCCCCGTTGCTTCCCCAGAGCAGGTATTCGGTGTTCTGAGAGAATCCTCCGCGACGCGGCCGGGCGACGGGCTTGTGGTGCACCACGACGCCGCGCCAGGTCCATCCCGCCGCTTGCAGTGCGTCGGAGGTTGCGGGCAGCTGCCGCCAGTCGCAGTACACCAGCGCGACCGCTCCCTCGCGCGCGATGCGCAGGCATTCGCCGAGGACCATGGACAGCCAGTAAATGTAGGACCGCTGGTCCTTGTTGTCTCCGGCGAAGTCGGCCAGCTGGTGCTGGGCGTCGCTGCTGACGTATTTGCCGCGCGCGGATGCTGTCGTGCGTTCGCCGCTGGTGCGTCCGCCGGAGTTGTAGGGCGGGTCGGTGATCACGGCGTCGACGGTTCCCGGGGCCATGCCGGTGAGGAGGGACAGGGCGTCGCCCTGGAGGAGCTGGTGCATCGGTGCTCATTTCCACGCCCTGCGGTTCTGCCCTGCCGCGTGGGCGAGGCAGGACCGCCTGGCGTTGGTGACGATATTCAGTTGTGGTTGCAGACGCGGGGATTCCGCGCCGGGTCGCCGCCTGGGCATTGCGGCGAAGGCGGCGGGTTGTGCGTCAGGGCCCGGATTCCGGCGGGCGCGGACGGAGGGCGTTCAGTTCTTGCGGAGCAGGCGGACGTGGCGCACCGCGCGTCAGCACTTCGGGATCGAGGCGTCGGGGTTGATCTCGATCAGGCTGGCCGAGGACCAGCCGTAGATCCAGCCGTTGCTGCGGTGGTAGGCCACCCGGTACCAGCCGTTCTGCTTGCACGACACCCACATGGCGGCGTAGCGCGGAACGGTGGTCAGGACCCGGCCGTTCGGGTAGGACTTGCGGATGCGCAGGCCGGAGGCCTCGGAGATGGCCGAGTGCCAGACGACGGCCGAGCTCCGCGCGGCGGTGTCGGTGCGGGCAGCGCCTGCGGCCTTGGCGGGGTTCGGGTCGGCCTGGGCCGGGTCGGGGGCTGCGGGCGCGGCGCTGTCGGGCAGTCCGAGGGTGATGGTGACGGACGGGCCGCCGGTCGCGGCGGCGAGGCCGGCGGCGGATGCCGGAACGGTGCCGGAGAGGCCGGCGAGGGCGAGCGCGGCGAGCAGGGCTGTTTTGGCTGCGGTTTTGGCGATCACGAGGTTTCCTTTGCATGGTGAGGGGCCCGGCGGCGTGCGTGCGCGCGCGTCCGGGTCGGGCCGGGCGGTCCGGCGGGTGGTGGTCGGCCTGCCGCGGGCGCGGTCACCGCGGCAGGCCGAGGGCTCGGGTTATTCGGCCGGCACCGGGAGGTGCGGCGGGGATCCTGGGATGCGGGCGGCGTGGACGCGCTCGGCGACGAGGATCAGCGAGTTCGGCTCCCGCATCCGTGTTTCCAGGTCGGTGAGCACGGTGTGCGCGGCGGCGGGGTCGAAGAGCCCGCTTCCCAACAGCCACACCTGGTTTTCGAGATGCGGGTGGCGGCGGGTCGCGCAGATTTCCCCGGCGCGGGGCAGGTAGAGGACGGTCCACGTTCCGGACCGTTCCGGGGCGACGGCGGGGTCCTCGTCGCCGTCGCGGCGCCACTGGCGGCCGAAGTCGTCTCCAGTCAGCAGCGGGATCCCGAACGCGGGGTCGGCGCGGCGGGGGTCGGCAGCGAGGAAGAGTTCCTCGCTGTCGAACACGATCGCGGAGCCGGGGGTTTCGGGCGAGCGGCTCCAGCCGCGGGCGGCCTCGGCCAGCCGTCCCGAGCGCAGGTTCAGCCCGATCACGTAATCGCGCAGCATCCGCTGCAGCCGGCGGCAGCGTTCGAGGGCCGTGGCCGCCGTGGCATGCTGCGCGGTCGCGGCGGCGAAGTCCTGCTCGGCCTGCTTGCGTCGGCGGCGGACGACAGGCGACAGGCGGGACCGGGCGGCGGCGAGGTCGGTACGCCGCTGCTGGACGAGTTTCTCGGCGACGGCGAGACCAGTTGCGGCCTCGGCGATGTCGGCGCGGAACCGGGCTTCGAGCGCGATCAGGTCGTGCGCGGGGTCGGCGGAGGTGCCTGGGCCACTGGGGGCGATCAGGTGCTCGGCGATCGCCTGCGGGAGCAGGTCCGGGTCGCGGCGGTGCCCGACGCGGACGCCGAGACCGTTCTCGGAGTGCATCCACAGAGGCAGGTGGCGCGGTGTCATTGGCTGTCTCTCCAAGGCGGCGGTGCGCCGGGATGCGGGGACGACGGAGGCGGGGCCGGGACCGCGGACGGGGGGTGTCCGCGAGCCCGGCCCCTGCTTCGGCCCTGACCTTGGGCGGGGAACGGCGGTGCCTGGGGTGGCGGTGAGGCTGTGCGGCCTCGGCACCGTCGCTGCGGGCGTTCGTCCCGCGCCGCGGCCGCCGGGTGGGGTGGCAGCCGCGGCGAGAGACGCCCGCTCAGGGCGGTTGCGTGGACTCGCTCGCCGAAGGCGACAGAGGCGAGTCCGGTTGGCCGAGCAGGCGCGGGTGTGTCGTCGCGCGCCGGTCGTGGCTCGGCCGGAGGCGGCCTCCCCGGTTCGCGGCCGGGTAGGCAGGTCGGTTGTCGGCAGGCGGACCCGTACGGGAAACAGTGCCGCGCACGGTCCGAGAAATGCTGTCTTCGGTCATGGCCGCGGCCCGTCTCGGTTCTTCTTTGCGGGCAAGTTCGGGTTCACGCGTGGCGGTTCCGGGACAGACTCGGCGATTCCGCTGCCGGTCCTAGTGTCGTTTTCCTGGTTGTGGTTCGCGTCGGCGCTTGCCTTGCGACGGGCACGTGGTTCTCTGCGCCTGGGCCGGTTTCCGACCGAAGAGGGCAATGCCGGCTGGCGCGGCGATGAGCCGCGACGGCTGTGCTGTTCGGCGTTCTGGTGCCTGTTCACGATCCCTCTTTGCGGACGGCGTTCGTGCTCGGATTCACCTTCGACTATTGGCGTTGACGGGGGAAATGAAAAGGGTCGAGCCGTTTCCAGAACGGTGCCGCTGTTTCCCGTTCTCGTTTTCGCCCGAACGGTTCCGCTTTCCGCGCACGCCCCAGGGGAAGCCGGGTGCGGTGCGCACCAGGCCTGTGTCGCCGGGTTCAGCATGCGGCGGGCAGACACTCAACAGTCGCAGACGTGTGCAGGCCGGTCAGGTCGAGCACGGCCAACTGGGCGCGGACGTCGGCGGCGCGCGGATCGCGCAACCGCTCGAACAGCTGCAGAGCCTGGGACAAGGCTCGACGCGCCAGCCGCTTCTCCCCCATCCGGCCGAGCACCTGAGCCCGGAAGGTCTGCACCCTGGCCTCGCCGCCGAGGTCACGGGCGGCGGTTCGCAGCTGCAGCGACCGGTCGAGCCGGTGCAGTGCGCCGGGCAGGTCGCCCTCGGCGCGCTGCACCTGTGCCAGGCACGCCAGCGCCAAGGCCTCGCTGGCGGTGTCGCCGAGCGAGACGAACAGCTCCCGCGCCGCGCGCAGCTGCGCAGCCGCAGCGGTGAGGTCGTCGAGTTCGCGGTGCAGCCTGCCCAGCCAGATCCGCGCCATGGCGACACCGCCGCGCATCCGGTGCGTCTCGAACAGCTGCAGGGACCGCTCGAGGTGCTCGCGCGCCTGAGCCGGGTGTCCTTGCCCGAGCAGGACAGCGCCGAGTTCGAGGGTCGACCATGCCAGGCCGCTCTGGTCGCCGATGTCCTGGCGGATCGCCGCGGCCGCGGTGAAGCTGCGCCGCGCGTGGTCGAGTCGCCGCAGCTCCTGGTGAGCTCGGCCGCAGCTGTGCAGGCACCAGGCCTCGCCGTCCCGGTCTCCGGCGCGGCGCGCGGCGATCAGGCCGACCGCTGCGCCGCGCATCCAGTGCCGCCAGGCTTCGCGCAGGTGCAGCCAGGGGGACGACACCGCCGGAAGCAGCCACGCCTCCCGGTGCAGGTCGAGGTCGAAGGCCTGTTCGGCGGCCGCGAGCAGGTTGTCGGCTTCGGTGTCGAACCACGCGAGGGCTTGATCGGTCTCGTCCGCGGCGAACGTCTGCGGCGTGACGCGCGGAGCGGCGGGGGGCAGGGCGGGCACAGCGGGCCGGGTTCCCTCCGGGGCCAGCACCGCACCGGCCGCGCCGGCGGAGTGCAGGTACCACGACAACGCCCGTGCCGTGACCCGTGCGCGCACGTCCTCGGGCAGCGTCGCCGCCGCCAGGTCGGCGGCGAAACCGCGGAGCAGGTCGTGAAACCGGTACCGGTCCTCGGGCAACGGCTGCAGCAGGCGGGCCGCGACGAGGTCGGCCAGCAGCGGCGCGGTGTCGATCTCGGCGCGGCCGAGCATCGCGGCGGCCGCGCCGAGGCCGAGTTCGGCCCCGGCGTGCAGGCCCAGCATCCGGAACAGCAGGCCGGCGGGCCCCGGGAGCCGACTGTAGCTCCAGGCGAAGGCCTCGCGCAGGTCGTGCGCTTCCCGCGGCAGGTCGCGTGCCGCCCCCGCTGCGAGGTCGGTCAGGTCGTCCCCGGGCCGGGCGGCGATGTACTCCCCCAGCAGCCGCAGCGCCAGCGGCATCGGCGCGTAGGCGCGGGCCAGGTCCGCGGCAACCGCTGGTTCGGCGTCGATCCGGCCTGGCCCGGCGATCCCGGCCAGCATCTGCAGTGCGTGTTCCGGATCCAGCCCGCCCAGCTTCAGCCGCGCGGCTTCGGGCATCGAGCCCGCCAGCTCGCCGCGGCTGAGGACGAGCACGGCCGCGCCGGGGATGGCGGGCAGCAGCGGCGCGATCTGCGCGGCGTCGGCGACGTTGTCCAGCACGGCCAGGACCCGCTTCCCGGCCAGGACGGTGCGCAACAGCGCGGCGCGGTCGTCGAGCGTCTCGGGCAGCTGGCCCGCCGACATTCCGAGAGCACGCAGCCAGTCCTCGAGGACGCCCTCGGCGCGGCTGGTTCCCTCGCAGCGGTAGCCGTGCAGGTCGGCGAACAGGTTGCCGTCGGGATACCGGCGCGCGTGGTCGCGCGCCCACCGCAGAGCCAGGGCGGTCTTGCCGATGCCCGGCGGGCCGTGCAGGACCATCGCCCGGCCGTCCGCGGACGGCGGGGCGGCCCCGAAGTGGCGGGTGAGCATGTCCAGTGCCTCGCCGCGACCGACAAGGGTGCCTGCGGGCTCGGGCAGCTGCGCCGGGCGGGCGGCGGTGAACCGTGCCGCCTGCCGGGGAGTGAACGCCACCCGGTCGATCAGCGGCGGATCGACCAGCAATTCCAGGTCGCAGGCTTTCACGAATTCCGGGCTGGGTTCGGCGTGACCGAGTTCCACTTTGGACACGTGGCCCGGCGAGTAGTGGATGGCCGTCGCGAATGCGCGCAGCCCGATCTTCCTGTTCAGTCGTTCAGCGCGCAGGAGCGCGCCGAACGCGTTGTTGTCTGCCATCAGGTCCTCCCCAACCGTGGACGGCGTGTTTGTGCGTGCGCGGGGGCGACCGCGTCGCCCCTCGGCCCCGGGCATCGCCGGGGCCGGAGCATTTGCCTTCTCCTTTTCTTGTGACCGCAATGGTTTTCGTGGCGCGGGCGGCGTCAGGATGCGACAGCCGTCGGCGCGTCCGGCTACCGGTTGCGGACCAGGCTCCGCTGCGGCTGCGGAGCGGCGGCCTCCTTGCGAGGTCTCGTCTTCTCGCTTTCGAATCGGCAGAGGTCGACGACGGTGAACGAGAGCATGCCTTCCCAGACCAGGCGTCGGCGGCCGTCACCGTGGTCATCGCGCATGTGGACGTACCACTCGCTGCGCGGGCCCTCGCCGCCGACGCGGCGGGCAGCGATGGCGAGCGTGTCTCCGATCCGGACCGCGCCGCGGTGGGCGGCGAGCTGGCGCGTGCCGAGGCTGCACTGCTCGGGGCGCAGCGTCTCGCGCAATGCCTCCATGCAGATTGCCTCTCCCACCTCGAGGAGTTTGGCCGAGGCCATCACCACTGGCTTGCGCAGGAATTCCCGGCCGCGGTGCGCGAGCGTGCGCACCGAGTCCGACGGGGCCACCCGGTAGCGTGCGGTGTGTTCTCGGACGGTGCGCGCGTGCGCGGTGTCTGCGGTCACCATTCCGTGCCGTCCTGGGCCCGGTGGGCGGTGCCGCCGGCATCCGGTTTTGTGTGGCCGGGCGGTCGCGTGCAATGCCAGCCGTCGTGCTCGGTGTCGGGCGGCGACGGCTGGAGACGATCGGTGCAGAGGCCGTCGCCAGCGGGGCATTCAGGCGTCAGGGCCGCGCGGATATCGCCACGCTGGTCCGGTTGTGCGGTCATGTCGCTCCTTGATGGACATGTCTGGTCGACGTGCGCGGGCGGCCGTCCCGGGGCAGTGCGCGAGCGTCATGCGGCGGCCGGGCGACGGACGCGGGTGGTCAGGAACGCCGCGATGCGGGCGGAAAGCTGAAGGTTCGCGGCGGCGTCCTCGGGGGTGCGGCGGCCCAGTCCGCAGGCCGGGCCGAGCGCCTTGAGGCGCTTGCCGACGGCGTCGGCGATCAACGCTGCCGCCACGGCGCTCGCCTCGGGATGGTGCTCGGCCACGACTCCGGCGATGACCTGGATGTCACTGCGCAACTCCCGCAAGATCTCGTAGTACGCAGGGTCGGTGGGGGGCGCGGCGTCGCCGTAGGTGACGGCGATGTGCGCGATGGGCATCGCGATGCCCATCGCTTCCAGTCGCTGGGCGAGGGCGTTGAGGAACACCACCGGCGCCTCGAGACCGTCCGGGACGCACAGCGGCTGATGCTCCAGGTCTCCGTAGCACACCAGGTGCAGGACCCAGTCGGCCTGCGCTGCGACGGCGATCATCGAGGCGGCTTGGTCGACGAGCTGGTCGGTGAGCTGCGCCCAGTTCTCACGCGGGGTCTGGTGGTACTTGAGCATGACGGCCGGGCTTTCCAGCTGCAGGCGCACGCGATCGCCCCAGCGCTGCACGATCTCGCGGATCTCTCCGGCGAGCATGGTCTGGATCGCGGGCAGCCACCGCGGGGCGGCTTCCGCCGAGCCTGCGACGAAGAAGGCCAGGTCCAGCGCGTTGGGGATGCTCACCTGCAGCTGCTCGGGAATCGCGTCCCCGACCAGCTGGCCCCGCGCGGCGAAGGCCTCGGCCACCAGTTGCGGGCGGCCGAGCGCGAGACTGGCCGGTTCCAGATCGTGCCCGTCCTCGACCGCGTAGGACGGGACGCGGTCATAGCCGCGGGAATCGCCGGCGCGGACCTGCCGCAGTCCGGGCGCTTCCGCGCGAGCGTCGAGCCAGTCGATGATCCAGCGCGGGTCGGTGTCGATCGGCAGAGCCGTCAGTGTCGCGCCGCAGCGGTGGTCGAGGTGCCATTGCATGGTGTCCAGCGGATCCCTCGTCCCGGTCGGTGCGGTGCCGACCGCGTGGACGACCACCTGTTCCGTTGCCGACGGGAGCCGGTCGAGAAGTTGAACCATCGCGATCTCCTGAAGATGTGTTGATACGGCAGTGGATTCGGTGCAGCTAGCGGGGAACCGGCGTGTTTTGGCGGCGCCATCGGGTTTTCTGGCCGGTGTCGGGGTTCACTCTGACCCACCGAGTGCCGCCGCAGACGCAGTACTCGCACCGCCACCCGCTCGCAGACTCCACGGTTTTCGCGAGTGGCGTGCACCGGCGCTGCGCGCGGCGGCGGATGCCCCGGCCGTGCCCGGGGAAGGGAGGTTTCGTACCCGCGTAGACGGCGTGAAGTTGCTCGGCTGTGGGGCACAGCGGCAGAAGTTTGGGTTTGCGCTGGGTCGGGGTGTTCCATGCCACTCGCGTGGTCATCGGGTGCCTCCGAGAAGTGTGCGGTCCAGCCAGGATGCGACCGCATCGGCGAACTGGCTGCCGTCGGCGGCGATCGCGAGGCTGTGCCCGGCCCGCAGCAGCACATACGCGTCCACCGGGTGCGAGTAGGCGTCCTGTTCGGACGCTCGCAGCGAGTCCGCGGACGCGCACAGGGTTCCCGGGCAGGCCCAAGTGTCCTTGCCGCCGTTGGCGACCAGCACGGGGACGGCGATCGCGCGGGTGGTGGCCGGGGCGAGGCCACCGAGCAGCGCGACCGGGACCTCCGCGGCGGAGAACTGGTCGCGTCCGGCCTCGTCCGCGGCGACGACTTCGGGCGCGACGTCATCGGGCGCGTCGAACATCGCAGCGCGCTGGTGCGGAATGGTGGTGAAATAGCCTGGGTCCAAAGAGGACATTTCGAGGGTCTTGGGGTGGGTGGTTCCCAGAAGCCGCACGGTTTCAGTGGGGCTGACGTGATGCGAGTAGCCGGACAAGACGACGGCGTCGGCGTCGCCGGGGTGCCGTGCCGCAGCGAGCGCGGACTGCAGGCTGCCGAGCGAGTGCCCCGCCAGCACGACGCGGGAGTACCGGCGGGAGTCCAGGGTTCCGGCTCGGGCACGGGCGATCACCTGGTGGATCGCGTCGGTCTGGACCGTGTCGGTGACGAGTGCGCTTAAGGGTTTTGTGCTGTCGCCGGTGCCGAGCCGGTCGAGCGCCAGCGTCGCATAGCCGGCGGCGTTCGCGCGGGCGGTGTAGCTGTACGCGGGAAGTTTCACGCCGTCCCAGTAATGGCGGTTATAACTGCCCCCTGGAATCAACACTTGAAGCCCTCGCGGCGTCCTCGTCGCCGGCGTGCACAGCGTCCCGTGCATCGTCCCGGTCACCAGCCCCGAGGCCACGGGCACGTCGACCTCGTGGCAGGTGCGCGGTGCGGCAGCGGCGGGAGCGGGAGCGGTGACGAGCGCAGTCGCGGAGGCGACAGCGGCGACCAGGCCGAGGAGGCCGCTCGCTCCAAGCGGTGATCGGGTGGTCGACGCGACCCCGTTGGGTGGGCGGCGAATCCTGGCGCGGGACTGCAGTTTTCGCGCGACTGCAGGCATGGCAATGGTCATATTCGGACTGTCGCTAACAGCATTGGCGCATGCAATGGGTCACACCCTGGGCACACAGCGGAAAACCCTGGGGTTGTGCGGAAGTCGGCGAGGGTTTGCGGAAAGCCAGTCCAGGGGCCGCGCGCAGGGCGAGTGTCTGCGGCCAGGGTCCCGCGAGGATCTCCAGGGTCGGGGCCTGCGGCACCAGGGTTCGCAGGGTGCGAGGCGACTCCCGTCCCCGGCACGCGACGGCGTGGCCGGGGCCGGAGGTGGAGTCGTCAGTCGCGAGGGATTCCCGGTCCCGGCGTCACGTTCCCGCGAGGGTTGTAGCGGTGAATGGCGGCGAGAACCTCGGGCCAGGTGTCGCCGTAGTGGGCTCGCCATCCTTCGGGCGAGGGAACTTCGCTGATCGGGTACCGAGTTCCGCCGACGGCGTGACCGGCCCGCTCCCAGCTGTGGTTTCGGGCCGCCATGCTGGTGTCGTAGGTGATCGACGGCGCGGCCGGGGAAACGCACAGCACGTCGAAGAGGCCCATCAATTCGCCGGGGTCATCCGGGTCGGCTGCGTCGGGCAGCATGAGCCGCGTTTTGCCGAATGCGTTCCTCCGATGGGGGAAAAACAGTACGAATCCCATCTCGGACCAGTCCTCGTCGGTCATTTCCTGCAGACGGGCGATGACGTAGGACTCGGCCGCGGCACCCGAGAGGAATTGGTCGAACCAGGGCTTCAACAGGTCGTCCCAGCCTGCATCGCGCCGCCATCGGTTGATCAACTCGGTGAACTGGAAGAGGTGGTCCCGCAACGGCAGGACAGTCGTCTGGACCGCGCCGGCGGGCCGCTGCGCCTTCGGGTCGGTCCTTCGGCCGGCCGCGGAGCCGGGGGCGTGCCATTCCGGGAGCCGCGATTTGACCTCGTCGAGCCGGTCGGCCCCGTCCGGTCCGGGGCAGGCCAGGTGGACGTTGAGGACCATGGACGCACCGTCCGGCATCGGCGGGGTGATCATCACGAAGCATTCGTCCTCCTCGTGGTCCTTGTCGATCATCGAGCAGGCGATCCGAGTCGCCTCGAATGCTTTGCTCGGATCGGTGTAGGGAACCACCGCGGAGGCGACGGTCGGGTGAGCGGGCACCAGCTGCAGCTTCGCGCGGGTGATGATCCCGACCTGGCCCAGCCCGGCCCTGGCCGCGTCGAACAGATCAGGATGCTCCGCTGCGGAGCAGCTGATCAGGCTGCCGTCGCCGGTGACGACGTCCAGTTCCAGGACGTAGTCGACCTGCGCTCCTTTCGCCGGCTGGCAGCCGATGCCGCCGACCGAGAGCGTGCCGCCGACGGTCAGGTCGAGGTAGCCCGTGTCGCCGCCGGCGAAACGCCTGCCGTGCTCGAGCAGCAGCAGCGTGAGCGTCGACCACAGCATGCCCGCCGGAGCGTCGACCCAGGCGCGGTCTTCGGCGAATTTGGCGGCGGCGACATCGGCGAGGCAGGTCATGTCGACGGCGACGCCGCCCTCGGCCAGCCGCTGACCGCCTACGGTGTGCGCGGCGCCTTGCGCCGCAACGCTCAGGCCGAGGTCGCGGCACCGCGCGACGACCTTGCAGATGTCGTCCACGCTGCCCGGGCGCAGCACCGCGGCCGGTCGTCCCTCGCGAAGTCGGCCGAGGTCTCGCCCGGCGTCGCGCAGGGCATCGGGATCGACAGTGAGCGTGCCGTCGAGACCGTCGACGAACGACGGACGCGATGCGCTCACGGCCCCCCACGACCGGGCTACGGGGTCGAAGCCGAGCTGATCAGGACCAGCAGATGACGACATGGATGTGCTCCAACAGCGGGAATCGGCGACAGTGGTCCCTCGCTACATTCGCTGGCCGGACGGTGAAACGCATCCCTGGAGTCCCTGGCGGCGAGACGCGAAACCCTGGCCCGGGCGGCGAACACCCTCGGCGGGGTTGCGCGCCACGGCCAGGGTGCCCGGCCCGGCGGCCAGGGTGCCCTCGCCGGGGGCGCGGAAGGCCCAGGGTCGTTCACATGGCTGGACACGTGCCAGTCGGAATGCTTCCTCGCACGGAATATTCCCTCGGCTCTGCCATTCGCGGCACGGCGAATTGCGGAAATGCGCGGATGTGCACGTGATCCAGTGATCCGGTCGTTACGATGCGCAAGGTTCGTGGTCGGACACCAACCGACATCAGCTCTATGCGGACACATTCCGACAATGACCCGGGGAGGGGTTGACCGGTGGTCGAGGTGAAATCACGAGCGGTCGCGGGGATCACCGCCCTGGTGGGCAGGCAGGGTCCGCTGGGAGAAGTCCGCGCCCGGCTCGCCGAAGGCGCCCGAGTGGTCAACGTGTGCGGAAGCGGCGGAGTGGGCAAGACCCGTCTTGCCGAAGAGCTGCGCGACCAGCTCGTCGCCGAAGCCGTCTACGGCAAGGTCGGCTCCGTGTACCTGTACCCCATCTTCGAGAGTACGGCCTCGCCGTCGAAGGAGGCGGGAGAAGGGCGGCGCAGCGAGCGGGAGATGTTGCTGCGCCGGATCTGCCGGGCAATCGCCGGGGCGCTGAACCTGATCAAACACCTGCCCGCCGCCGACGACCCCGAATCGCTGATGAGGGTGCTCGTCGACGAGATCGGCGACCGCAGGATCCTGCTGATCCTCGACAACTGCGAGCCGCATGTCGAGCTGGTCGGCGACGTGCTTCTCTCCCTTCTCGCAGCGCCGGGACTCCAGGTGGTCACCACGAGCAGGGAGTTCCTGCACTTGACGGCTGTCGAGCACCTGGTGCATCTTCGGCCGCTGACGGTGCCTGCCGAGGGCTCCACCCGTGAGGCCGCGGCGAGCGCGGACGCGATGACCGTCTTCCTGGCCCGCGCCGCGGCTGCCGGGCTGCGCGAGGATGTCCTCTCCGACCCGGACGAATGGGCCGCCGTGCTCGGGCTGGTCCGCATGTCCGACGGGCTTCCGCTGCAACTGGAACTGCTGGCTGCGGATCTGCGGGTTCGACAGCTGCCGTCCAAAGTCCTCGAGTTCCATCAACCGGACAGCGGTCTGTCGGCCAGCTTCCTGGACAAGGACCGGGTGTCCGACCATCAGCGGAACGCGACCAGCGTCGCCGCCAGCCACTGGAAGTCTTGCAGCCCAGAGCAGCAGCTTCTGTGGGCCAGGCTGACGATGTTCAGCGCCGCCTTCACACCCGAGGCAGCCGAGGCGGTGTGCGCAGGAGGCCCCATCGAAGCCGGCCGGGTCGCGGCGCTGCTCGCCGAGCTCGTCAGCCGATCGATCTTCTCGACCGGGCGGTCCGGGCGGTACTCCCAGCACGGCATCCTGCGCGCCTACGGCAAGCGGCAGCTCGAAAAGCTCATCGCGGCCGGGGACGAAGACGTTCAACAGCTGCGGGAAAGCTACTGCGCGTGGGCCGAGTCTTTCGCCGACACCGCCGCCCAGTCGTGGTTCGGCCGCGACGAGCGGCGGTGGCTGAGGAAGGTCCGGGCCGAGATGCCCAACATCGCTCCCGCGGTCCGCTGGTGCAAGCGCACCGGGCAGATCAGCCGCGGGGAGGCCATCTTCACCAACGTGGCTCAGGTGCGCGCCCAGTTCTTCTACGCCTTCGAGGGCGAGCTGGGAGCGTGGGCCGACGAACTGCATGACCAGGAGCCTGCCGAACCGACGCTGGCGCGGGTGGAGGCGCTCGCGAGTCTCGTGTTCATTCGCGTCGTGCTGGGAGACAAAGAACGCGGCCGCCGACACGTGGAAGAGCTGAAGTGCACGCTCGGCCAGCTCCCCGGCGCCGAGACGCACCCCGCAGTGAAGGTCGCGACCGGCACGTACGAGCTGTTCCACCGCAACAACACCGGAGCCTTGCAACTGCTGGCCGAAGCCGTGGAGGGATTCCGGGCCGCCGGGCAGAAGGGCCCTGAGCACATGGCGCTGCTGCTGCTCGCGCTGGGCGCAGGGGTATTCGGCCCAGCCGAACTCGCCGACGACGCGTCGCGGCGATGCCTCGCCCATGCCCGCGAGCACCGGTCGCCGTGGGCGGAAAGCTGGGCGCTGTGGACCACAGGGCTGCCGCGGTGCAGCGCTCCGGCCGACGTGCTGTGCGACGCCCTGCGCACGCAGATCGACATCGGGGACACCTGGGGCACCACCTGGTCGGTCGAAGCCGAAGCCTGGCGACGGGCGTTGCTGGGCACCACCCGCTGGGAGCTGCGGCTCGCGGCGCGTCTGCTCGGAGGCGCGGTCAGCTTGCAGGACCGCCACGGCGTGCGGATCTCCGGCCTGGAGCCGTTCCGCGCCTTGCGCAAGAGCGCGACGGACCGCATCGTCGACAAGATCGGACTCGACGCCTTCCGCAGGGCCTACAAGGAGGGCGCGAAGAGGACGACGGAGCAAATCTTCGCCATGGCGCTGCAGCACAGCCAGGAACTGGACGAGGTACTCGCCCCCAAGGAGCAGCAGATCGCCGCGTTGAAGGTCAACGGCCTGAACAACGCCGCCATCGGCGCGAAGCTCGGCATGCGCGTCAAGACCGTGGAAAGCTACGTCACCCGCATCTACAAGATGAGCGGCACGGCGAACCTCGCCGAGCTTGAGCGGTGGTTCAAGGACCAAGGACTCGTGTAGAGAGCCTCGGCGTCCACTCGGCATCGACGGCCCGGACCCCGCGGATCACTCCGTAAGTCCGGCGGACCACCGCTCCGGGCTGCCAGCGCAAGTCCGGGAGCGCGGCCAGCAATTCTTCCAGCATCACCGCCAGCTCCATCCGGGCGACGTGCCGTCCCAGGCAACGGTGCGCGCCCGCTCCCCAGCCCAGATGCGGCGGCACCGGCCGATCCCGGCCCGGGCGGAACTGGTGGCCGTCGGGGTAGTACGCCGGGTCGCGATTGGCCGCGCCCCACGGGATCACCACCCGGTCCCCGGGCACCAACGCCACTCCCGCCAGCTCAGTCTCGGCCCTGACGGTGCGGCCGGTCGCGGCGACCGGAGGTTCGTGCCGCACCGACTCCTCGATCACCTGCTGCACATACGCGGGATCGGCCGCGCAACGGTCGCGCAGGGCGTGATCGTCGAGGACTTCCACGAGAATGTTGGCGCAGGCATCGGTGGTCGTGAGGTTGCCCGCCGCGATCATCGTGAACATGAACTTCAGCACTTCGGATTCGCGCGTCCGGCGGCCGTCGACGCGGGCGTGCGCGATCGCCGACAGCATGTCGCCGAGGTCTTCGGTCATCCGCCGCCGCACCTGGTCGCGCAGGAACGCCCCGAGCGCATCGCCGGCATCCTGCGCGGACTCGGCGTCGCGCGCGTTCGACAGTGCCCGCACTCGGCGTGACAGCGCCGTGCAGTCGCGGCTGTTCAGTCCGAGCATTGCACCGATGACCAGCGGGGGGATCCGCTGCGTGTAGGCGGTGACCAGGTCGGCACGGCCCCGCGCGGCGAAATCCGCGATCGTCTCCCGGCACAGCGCTCGCACGTGTTCCTCGCGCTCTTTGGCAGCGGCCGGCGTGAACCACGGTTGCAACACACGCCACCACTCGAGGTGCGCTTTACCGTCGATTTCGAACAGAGGCGCCCGCTCCTGTTTCTCCACGCCCGCCACCACAGCCGCCGCGCCGAGCCCCTCGACATAGGAGCCGAAGACGTCGCCGTCCTTGCCGATGTGGCGGATTTCGTCGTACCCGGTGACTAGCCAGAATCCGCCGTGTCGTCCGGAACGCGCGACGGGGCAGCCGCTTCTGATCGTGTCCAGCCGGGCGTAGATGTCGGACGCGACGACGGGGTCGAGATGGTCGAAGTCGGCGGCGGGGCTGGAGGCTGTCTCGGCGGGGTTCACGCCCTTGTTGGTAACGAAGATCATCGGATCCGGCCAGGCGGCATTCGTGTGACACTCCCCGGAAGACCGCACGCGGGCTCTGCGCCGGACGTTCCCGGCCGCCGCGGACATGCGCCGCGCCGACACGACCGCGCGCCGCCCCGGAGCGGCGAAAACGAGATCGCGGGGCGAGAACCCGTGCCTGCACGGCGCACGAGCCGACGCACGGCGCAGGAACGCGATGTCCTGGAGGACGTGTCAGAACCAGTCTGCGGGGATGTCCGGGACGAATTCGCTGCCGTCGGGCACATGCCCTCCAGCGGTGACGATTTGTGTCTCGACGCGGTCGGCGACCTCGCCCAACCCGTTGTCGCGCATGGCGGTCACCGCTGCGTAAGCGGCGCGCGGGTCGGCGACGAGCATCGCGATGAACGCTCGGGCGTCATTGTTGTTCCCAGTGGCGCTCATCGGGGTACCTCCGCCGGGTCGTCGAACCTCTCCATCATGCACCGCTCGGCCTTCCTCCCTTGCCCGTGAGCTCGTACGCCCGCGGCTCGATCGCGCTTCAGTTGGTCGCCCGTCCCGGGCGGCCGCGGCGACGCTTCCCGGCCTGCCGCCTAAGTTCAGGGCTGGACCAGGGGCTTTCAGCGATTCGGGTCTGGGCGGGCAGGGTCGCTGGCACGCACCCCGGTACCGCGCCCAGTTCCCGCCGCGGCCGCCGCCCAGCGGCCGCAGCGGGAACTGGGCGACGGTCAGGAGCCAATTCCTCCGATGCCGGGAACGGCGAGGCCAGCGCGAGCGTTGTCGGCCGGGTCGAGACAGTCGCCGAGGATCCGGTCAGGCGTTCCGGGCGCGACGGCGAGTCCGGCGGCGGCCAGGGCAGCCCGCACCGGCGGGCAGGGCCAGGCCACGGCATCGTCCCGGCGGCACCGCAACTGCCCGGCGTCGGCATAGGTTTCGCTGCAGTCGACGCACACGCCGCCGTATCCGGCCGACCATTCGTGGTCATCGAACACCGCCTGCAGTTTGGCCAGCACGGCCGGGCTGCAGCGAGGCTGGGCTACTTCCGGCGGCGGGGTCCGCAGGGGGACGGTGACGGCGACGATGTCGCGGTGCGCGGCGCGGACGGTGTCCGGGGATCGGTCCTGCCCGTAGGTGATCTTGCCGTCGGCGACCTCGATCGGGGTCTGTGCGGTGGCCCGGTCGAGGTGGTTGTCGGCCATCCAGGCGGTCACGGCCGCCAATTCCGTGTCGGAGAGCCAATGCGGGGCGCAGGCGGGCAGGTTCCAGGCGATCCGGGCAAGCGGGACCTGGGGTCCGGTCGGGCGGGCGCTCGTGACGGTCATGGTCAATCCTTCAATGTGAGGCCGACGTGGGCTGCGAGGTCGTCGGCGATGAGCTTCGGGCGCGAGTCGTCGTCGCTGAGGTGGTCGCCGAGAATGTCGCGGGCGGTCTGGTAGTCGTGGTCGCCCTCGTTCCAGGAGCAGGCAAGCGCTGCGGCAGCGGCGGCGGCTCGGTCAACGGGCACGCCGGCTTTCTCGGTGAGCCAGGCGGTGAGCGTGCTCGGGTTGATGAGGTCGGTCATGTCGGAGCCTCACGCTTTCCTGGTGGCTCGGATGGCGGCGGCGATCTCGGCTTGCTGGGCCGTGACTGCTTCGTGAAGTTCGAGTTCAGGGGACTCGGCGGTTTCGACGGGCTCGGTTTCGGCAGTGCCCGGCTGGTCGTGTGGCACAGAAAGTCCTTCCAGTTGAGAGCGTGCGGAGGCGGCGGACAGAAAACGGCCCTTGCCCCGGATGTGTCCGGGGCAAGGGCCGTTTCCAGTGGTGCAGTTCAGTTCGGCAGGTTTCACGCATCGGGGTGCGGCAGCAGGTCAGTTCGTTTCCGCGGCCACGGCTTCCCTGCCGGCCTGCGCGAGCCAGTGTGAGCCGTGCGCTTTTCTCAACAAGGCACCGGCAGCGTTTCCTGCTGACTCCGCTTCAGGAAACAGGAAACCCGTTCCGTCTCCAGGCCCCTTTCGCGATTGTGGATTCATGGCCCCGAATTGCGCATCCCCCTCCCCTGTTCGTCGCCCCGTTTCCAGCGCGCGACGACGAACCACGCCTGGGCGGATGGATTTCGAGACGCCGAACCGCTCGACCGCGGCAGGGCCTCGCGGTCTGCTCTGTCCAGCGCGATTCTCTTCGGCTGGCGCAGCTTTCGGCCAGACGGGCACTGACTGCGTGTTCTGTCGCATCGTCGCGGGCACAGAGCCCGCTCGTGTGGAGCGGCGATGGCTGCAGGCGATCGCGATCCGACCTCGACGTCCGGTCGTCGACGGGCACCTGCTCGTGATCCCGACGGCACATGTCCCCGACGTCGGCGCAGATCCCGAGGTCGCCGCGGTCGCCATGGCCGCCGCAGCCGACCTGGCGGCGGAGCATGCGGACTGCAATGTGCTCACCTCCCGCGGCCGCTACGCCACTCAGACCGTCTACCACCTGCACATCCACGTCGTTCCGCGCGCTGCCGGAGACGGCCTGCCGTTGCCGTGGACTCCGCAGCAGACCAACGCGGACGGCGGGCAGGCGTGATGGCGATTGAGGTGGTGTACGCGCGGGAGCCGGTCCCCGTCGGGCGGCCGTCGGTGATGCTGCTGGGGCCGACACCTCGCGCCCGGTCTGTGTCGTGGTGGCGGCCCTCCAGCTGGCGACCAGTGCCGTCGTGGCGGCCGCCTGCCCTTGACCTGCTCGCCGAGATGTGGCGCGGCGACGACCCGCTGGTCGTCCTGAGCCCGGAGTCGCGCGGGGGAATCCGGGCGGAGCACTACGACGACCAGGTCGCGTCCGAGCTGGCGATGATGCGCGCCGCCACGGTGCGGATGTTCTGGATTCCCCGATGCGTGCGCACCATGCCCGGGTTCACCACCAACGTCGAGGCCGGGATGTGTTTCGCGGAGCCGGACCGCATGGTGCTGGGCTGTCCCCCGCGCTGCAAGGACCCAGTGCGCAATCGGTATCTCATCTGGCATGCGAAACGGCTCGGCATCGCCGTGCCCGACACTCTCCGCTCGGCCGCGGAGACTGCGGTGGCGCGCGTGCGGGAGTTGCACGGCTCAGGTCGGGGGCGGCTGTGTTCGCCGCGGCCGTTCAGCTAGCGGCACGATCGTGCGTCGCCATCTCCGCCTCACGGGCAGGCCGGAGGCGGGCCGGGACGGCCTTGGCTGCTCAGCTGTTGCGGGGTCGTTCGACGCGAACGCTCACGTTGACCCGCCCGCCCGGTTTCTGGGTTTCGGAGGATTCGGTCAGACGGTTGGCACCGCCGGCCTGCAGCCTGCTGAGCCAGCCTTCGACCTCTGCAGGGCGCATCGGGGCTGAGACGGTGGCAGAGAAGGCGGCGTCGTTCTGGGCCAGCTCGGTGACCTTCGCGTACCCGCTGTTGAGTTCGAGCTGGCGCTTCCAGCCGTCGAGGTCGAGTTCGTTGGCGGTCACTGCAGTTCTCCTTGTTGTCGTTGATGATGGTTGATGCCGGAGAATGGTTCCGGCACGCCGTGTCTTGCACAGGTTAAAAACCCAGCGGCCCGTTCCCTGCGGCGAACCGCCGAGCCCTGAGGAGAATGTCTCCTGACACCCCGGTTCCGGACATGATCGCGGCGAAGGGTTCGCCACGGAAAGGAACGAGATCACAATGGACGACATCGCGGCAGGACATCCGGGCGCGCCGTGGCGGATGGCAAACGTGCGCCCGGTGATCGAGTCTCCGTGGCTTGGGCTCCAGCTGGCGGACGTGACCAAACCCTCGGGCGCGGTCGAGGAGCACTACCTGGTCCGGTTGCCGGAGGCGGTGATGGTCGTCGTGCTCGACGCGCCGGGCGAGCACGTCCTGCTGGCCTGGAGGCACCGGTGCGTGCCGGACCTGTGGAGTTACGAGCTTCCCGGTGGGCTCCTCGAGGACGGCGAGGAACCCGCAGACGCCGCCCGGCGCGAAGTAGCCGAGGAAACCGGGTGCACAGTCCGGGAGCTGCGGCATCTGGTCACCTTCGAGCCTGCCGTCGGCAGCGTTGCCTCGCCGCATCACGTCTTTCTCGCCCGCGGCGTCGACCGCATCGGCGAACCCACGGAACGCGACGAAGGCATTTTCGAGTGGATTCCGCTGGCCCGCACCCGGCAGCTGATCGCCGAGAGACAACTCGGGAACTCCGGCACGCTGATCGGGTTGCTGCACGTCCTAGCCCATCGCTGAGGCATCAGGGCGTCCCCGACCGGGCACGCGGCGCTGCCTCGGACGGAGACCCGTCCGAGGCAGCGCTGTTGTGCTGATGCCGACCAGGTCAGTCGACGGTATAGCCGCGGCTTTCCAACTCGCCGATCACCGTGCGGAGCTTCCTGCGGTCCGCTTCCCAGTCGCCCGAGGTCCGAAAAGCCAGTGCTGCGACCAGCCTGTCCTTCTCGGTGTGCAGCTGTTCGTCGCTCTGGCCCCTGACGTCGATGTCGCTCATGTCGCTCCTTATGCCGAGGGTTATGGGGTTCGCGCTGCCCGGCGGATCAGCGCAGGGCGCGGGTCACGTCGTCTTCGCCGGCGTCGAGCACGACGCGGTACGCCTGGATGACGTCCGGGGCCACCGTCGCCTGCCAGGACTCGAGTTCGGCGGCGGTCAGCGCTCCCCGTATTTCCCACACGACCTCGGCCTCGTCCGCGGTCTGGCCTTCAGGGACGTTGCTGGCGTTGTATTCGTCGGTGACTTTCCGGATGGCCGCTGTGAGGTCCATGGGGCTGGCTCCTTCCTTCATGTCGTTGCTGCGCGGGGAATTCGATGTTTGTGTCCGGCCGCGGGCTAGGAGAGGGCGCTGGCGATCTCGGGGGCGCTTGCGGCGAGGACCGTGCGGTAGGCGGTGTTCAGCTTGGCGTCGTCCACCACGTCCAGGTCGGCGCGCGTGATCGTGCGCGCGCTGGCGATCGCCTCGTGGTCGGTCATCGAGGAGTCGGTGGACTCGCGGGTGTCGTCGGCCACCAGCTTGATCGCGTCGGTGAGGTTCATTTTGCTGTGGTTCTCCTTCTGATTCGTGTTGTTGCGCAACAGATTTGGCAGGCTTCGGCGCGGCCGGCCGATCGGCTGGCCGACGCCGAGAACGGGTGCGCGGGGCAGGCAGCACGGTGGCGGGCCGCGGGACCGGCCCGCGCGCTCGCCGGTCTTCCGCGGGCCGGTCCTGTCAGCCGGGCGCATGACGCCATGCCTCGGCGCGCTGCGCGATCAGGTCGGCGACCTCGGCGAGTGCGGCTATCGAGCTTTCCAGGCTGAACTTCCTGGCAGCTTGCCACTGGTTCGCCTTTTCGCGCAGGCCGATCGCGACGATCAGGAGGTCGTCGGCGATGCATTCGCGGACGGCCGCGGGCACGCCGGCGGTGAGGGGGCGGTTGAGCGTCTCCAGGGAGTGGTTCACCGGGGTGCTCCTGCCGTCGTCGCGGCCGTCGCGCGCACGATCTCGACCAAGTGGTCCCGGACGCCGGGGGCGGTCAGGACGCACAAGGCGATCACCACCGGGAACACCAGCCGCGTCTCCACTTTTTTGCCGGTGTGCAGCCGCAGCGGCTTCGGCGGGCGGAGTTCGTACCAGGTCTCCCCCGCGATCGGCAGCGGGAACAGGAACGGGCATCCCGACTCGGTGAGCGAATCGCCGAGGCAGTGCACGACGCACCCGATCGCCACGGCCACGCCGAGCCAGCCGGAGATGTCCGCCAGCTGGGCCTCGATGCCGCCGGACGCGGTGAAGTACCACCAGGCGGCCGCCGCGGCGTAGGCCAGCAGCAGCCAGTCGCCCAGCACGCCGACCGCGAGCAGCAGGCCGACGGCCAGCACCGCGAGCACCGCCCACGTTCCGCCGGCCGCGCACCCGGCGGCGACGGACGCGCCGAGTCCCACGGCGAACAGCAGGGTGTGCGACAGGTGCCGGTGCGTGCCTTCGACGTTCTCGTCGCGCGGGCCTTTCGTTGCCGCGTAGACGATCGCCGACGCACGGCGCAGCAGCCACGACACGGCGCCGGTCAGCCACCCGAACAGGCGGGTCGCGCTGGCGCTGGGATGGTCCAGGTCCGGCAGCAGCGCGAACCCGGCCGTGGTGGCCGCGAAGACCACCGCCTGGTGCACCGTGCCGAGGCCGAGAGCGGGGGCGAGTGCCATCCCGGCCAACAGGCCGGTCGCCGCGTGGGTGCGGCCCATCAAGGCGACCACCGCCGCGGTGCGGGCGGGTCGGTCCGAGATGCGGACATGATCGTGCTCCTTTGCGGAGGAGGGGTTTCTGAGCGCGCCGACTGGGCATGCGTCGGCGGACGGATGCGGGAAGAGCCCCGATGCGGAGCGGCCTGCGACGACCGCCGAGGGCGACGGGCAGTCGTCAGCGGTGCTGGCGTTCGTCGAGACAACGCTGGTGTGCCTCGCGCATCTCGCGTGCGTCTTTCTCAGTGGCCGCCGACCACGCCCCGCACGGCGCGTTTTCGTCGCCGCCGTGATACGGGAGCGGGCGGGTCAGTTCGCGGTACATTTCGGCTTTCTCCGGGTCGGTGAACGGCGTCCCGTTTCCTGTGTCGGGCCCGTTCCCCGTGTCGGATTCTCTCTCGGTTTCGGATCCGCCCGAGTGGTGCGGCCCGTTGGGCACGGTGCAGCCCGCCGGCGCGGCGACGGCGACGGCGGCAGCGACGGCGAGGCCGCTGATCATGTGTAGGCGCATAGTTCTGGTCTCTGCTTTCTTGGATGCGTTTGGGGCGTGGCGGCCCGCCGGCGTTCCCGGGCGGGCTGAACTTTCCGGTTGTGGTGTGGCCGTGTGTGGTCGCCGGTGCGAAGAGGCGACTGGGGGGGGCGAAGCGGAACGGCAGGGGAACGTGCGCGAAGCGGCCCGCTGCCGCGCGGCAGCGGGCCGCTCTTCTGGTGCGGGTTGGAGGGCGTCAGCTGGTCGTGAGCTGGTTGGTTCCCAGTTCGCGTTCGGTGTCGTAGTCGGCTAGTTCTTGATGCTCGTAGTGCCGGTGCACCGCCTCGATCCAGCGGAACACGGCCACGGAGACCACGCTGAAGACCAGCGCGGGGATCTCCAGGACGAGCAGCGTGTGGCTGATCTCGGCCCAGTCCGCGTCGAAGGAGTTGTCCTGCCACAGCGCGGCCGCGACTCCTTGCAGCGGCGCGGCGAGCGCGCCTGCGAACGCCGCCGTGGACAGTCCCTTCGAGTAGCTCCACGTCTTTTCCATCCGGGATTCGCCGTCGCGCGCGATCGTCAGGTTCTCCCGCAGCCATGCCTTGCGGATGTGCCAGAGCCAGCCCAGGATGACCGCGAAACCGGCGCGCACCGCGATCCCGCGCGGTCCGTGCGCGGGCGCGCCGGGCAGGAAGATGTCGGCCCACCAGACGTCGATCGCCAGCCACAGGACCGCGGCGGCGATGCCCAGCAGCGCGACTGCGGCGACGACGTGGGCCCGGAGCCGCTCGTACCGGTGCGCCGACAGCATGGGGTAGGGCTGGAAGGGCCTGTGCGTGGAAAGGTCGAGGACGAAGGAGATTTCCTTGGCGAGCATGGCGAGAATTCCTTTGCAGACGAAGATTTCCGGAGATCGGCGGGTGTTCGGGACGGCTGCGACCGAGCCGGGCGGTTGCCGAGAGAAGCCGCCTCGGCGGCGGAGGCGGTTCTCAGGCCAGCATGTCGAGGACGTGCGGCCAGAGCTGGCCGAGCAGATCTGCCTGGATCGCGTCCTTGATGGCGGTGCGATCTGGCTGGCTGAGGTTCGCGTTCAGCGTCTTCAACGCGGTCCAGTCGCCGGTTTCGTCCCCCTGCCTGGCGGCCTGCACGAGCAGGGTGCGCAGTTCTTCCTGTTTCGGGGTGAGAGCGATGGATTCCTCCTGGGTGTTGTGTTGCGGACGTGCGGGGGCGGTTCGGGGGCTGAACGTCGGACCGCCCCGCTCCCGACGGGGGCCGGGGCGGTCCGAGGGGCACGTTGCGATGGGCACGGTCGGGTCTGCTCAGCTGGCGGCGAGGTCGAGAGACTGTTGCGCCAGCACGGAATTCGCGAGGGCTTCGATGTGCCGGGTGTTCGCTGCGGTCGGCTGCACCGGCTGCAGGCGCGGGTTGACCATGGGGTCGTTCTGCATCCGTTTGAGGTCGAGCAGTTCGATCATGGGCGGATCGGAGCCCTGGTCGGACACGCAGAAGAACCCCTTGGGCGCTTCGGTGATGTCGCCGCGCCGCAGGCGGCCGACGCATTGCAGCTGCACCTGGGGCGACCAGTCGAGTTCGCCGAAGATGCCGGTGCCGCAGCCGGTCTGCAGGCCGTCCAGTCCGGCTCCGGACCGCAGCGACATGATCAGGATGCGGCTGTTGCCGTCGAGGAACCGGTCGACGGCTTTCTGTTTGCCTGCTGGGGTTTCACTGCCGGTGTAGAGGACGGGACGGTAGTCGGCCAGGCATTCGGTCCAGATGTCGTAGACGGCGCGGTGCCATCCCCACAGCACGAGCCGGTCGGTCCCGGCTTCCAGCAGCATCGAGCAGAACGCGGCGACCGCGGGGGCTTTCGCGATCCCGGTGGCCTGGCGCATTTTCAGGTCGAGCTGCCCGGCCGCTTGCCAGCGTTTCGTGTGGTTCTGGGTGCGGTCGAGGACGAAGCGGGCCATCTCCGCGGCGTCGCCGACCATGCTCCGGTAGACGTCGGGGTCGCCGTCGACGTTCTGCTGGGCGAGCACCGGCTCGGGAAGCTCGCGGCCGACCTCGGCGCGGGTGTGGGCGACCATCAGCCCTTCGGCGCGCAGGTACTCGCCGAGGCGGCGCGGGTCCTGCACCGCAAGCTTTCCGTTGCCCAGGTCGCTGCCCCATTCGCGCTGGAACTCCTCGCGAGAGCCGAGCGCGTCCCGGGCAATGACGTCGAGGATGCTGTGCGCCTCGCCGCCCCAGTTGTAGACCGGGGTGGCTGAGAGGCCGATGCGGTAGGTCGCCGCGTCGGCGATCCGCCCGGCGGCCCGGTACTTTTCGGTGTCGCGGTGGCGCAGCTCCTGGATCTCGTCGTAGATCACCGTGTTCACGAGTCCGGCGAGGTAGTCGGCCCAGGCCGCGAGCTTGCTGTAGGAGATCGCGAGCACGTCGACGTCGCCCGGGTCGTACACCTTCGTCGAGCGGATCACGTGCCCGCGCAGGTCCGGGAACGCCGCGGCGAGTTCCTTCTCGATCCACTGCCGCGGCAGGTGCGTCAGGGTCACGATCAGGGCGGGCAGGGCGTCGGCGGCGCGCAGCACCAGCAGCGACGTGAACGACTTGCCCAGGCCCATCTCGTCGGCGACGAGCAGCCTGCCGGTGGCCGTGGCCAGATCCGCCGATTCCAGCTGTTCCGGGAACGGCTCGCGCGCGGGGGTCCGGACGCCGGCGTCAAGGCGGCGGCCGCCGAGGATGGCCAGCACGTCGTCCTGCATCCGGCGGTGCCGGTCCGCGCGTTCGGCCAGCTTCGCCGCGGTCTCGGACGTCATCTGCATCGGGTAGCGGTCCAGGATCCATTCCAGGTCCCGCGACGACTCCGGGGTGTCCACCACGGCGAGCGCGCCGGTGCGGGCGGACTGGATGCGCGGGAGCAGGCGTTTGAGCCGGACCGCGACGTGCGGGACCGCGTCGATCACCCAGACCGGACGGCCGCCTGCCTCCGGGTGCTGGACGTGGTGGACGGTTCCGTGCGCCGCGCGGCGCGCGGCGTCGAGTTGATCAGCCTCCATGCTCGTGGTTCTCCTTTCGGGCCAGCAGGTTTCGCGGGGACGGGGGCGCGGCTCAGGCGAGGTGGACGAGGTAGGCGACGGTCACCGGGACTCCGCCCAACTCGGCCGGCATGTCGCGGTGCGCGGCCCGGGTGGTGGCCAGCACGAGTTCGTCGACCGCGCCGGTGGCGGCGTAGCGCTGCAGTTGCCGGGCGACGTCTTCGGCGGTGCCTTTGACTTTCACCTCGATGCCGACGCGTCCGGTCAGCAGGTCGATCCGGCAGCGCGGTCCCAGCCGCGCTTCCCGCCGCACGTCGATCCCGGCGGCTGAAAGCACGGCGGCGAGCTGCCCGGCCAGTTCGCCCTCGTTGGTCCAGGTGAACGTGTATCCGGTCAGCAGCCCGGTGATCGCGTCCGCTGTGGCCGCTGTTCCGGCGGTCACCGCGTGCCCGGCTCGGCCGCCGGGTCCGCCGCACCCCGTTGCGGGGGCGTCCAGCCGGCGAGCTGTTCGTAGGCCTCGGCGAAGACGGCCATGACAACCGCGGCCGAGTCGCGCGGGATGTAGGTGGCGCGCGGCAGGCCCAAAGGGTCGGGCAGCTCCAGGCCGCGCTCGGCTGCGGCGCTTCGGGCATGTTCGACGCGGATCGCGGCTCGGCAGAGCGCGGCCTGCTCGCGCCACCTGTTCTGGTCGCGGTGCACGTCGCGGGTCCGGCCGCCGCAGGCGGGACGCAGGTCGGCGAGCCGATCGCTGGCCTCGACGGCGCGGGAGAGGACGGCGATGCGGCCGGCAGCACCGGCGGCGGTTTCGAACGCGGCCTGGAAGCCGCTGTCTTCGTCGTTGAGGCGGGCGTACTCGCCACAGGCTTGCGCACGGGCTTGCTGACGGGTCGTTGCGGACGTGGAAGTTGTCATGGGGAAGCGTCCTTCGGTGGCAAGGCGGACAGGGGTTGCGGGCACGGGATCGGATGCCCGGCGACGTAAAGCGGGCCGCGCCGACGGGATGTCGGCGCGGCCCTTGGTCGGGTGTTGGTCAGCGGCTGCGGGCGATCGCGCTGTCGAGCGCGGCTTCGTCGATGTTCTCGACCGTGTACTTCTGGGTGTACGCGTCCCAGGCGATCTGCCCGAGCGCGATGGCGAACCTCACGCGGGTGTAGTCCTCGACCGGGTGGTCGACGCCGGACGCGGTGGTCCACCAGTTCTGGGCGCGGGCCACCGCGGCTTGCTGGTCGGCGCCGTGCCACAGCGCGGGCCGGCCGGGGCCTTCGGCGCCTTCCGGCCAGTAGTCGCACTCGTGCATGTACAGCTGCTCGCCGCAGTCCGGGCACTGGGCGTGGGTGCAGTCCTCTCGCGTGTGGGCTTGACCCGGTTGCGCGTCGCAGCCGAGGCACTCCTTGAGGGTGTCGTTCATCCGGTCCTCCTTGGCTTCCGGCGGTTCGCCGCCGGTGGTTGCGTTGTTCTCCGCCGCGCCCCGGGACGACGCTGTCCTGCCGGGACTCCGGCGCTCGAATCGCCGCAGCGGCGCAGGACTGAGGCGATGGCGTCGTTCTCGGCCTAGTCGATGGTGATGCGGTAGCGCGTTCTGCTGCGGTTCCGGGACAGTCAGAGGTCATTTGCGGCGAGGCTGCCGGTCAGGACCAGCACCTCGATCCGGCTGGTGAGGTCGGCCCAGCGCCTCTCCAGCGCATGACGAGCCAGGGACTCGAACAGTGATCGATATCCCTGGCTAAAGGGCGAGGCCGGGGCGTCTCGCCAGCTACGATCCAGACTGACGCAGCGGGGGTGGCCACACGAGAACACGCGGCCACCGCGCTGTCTCAGCAGCGGTCCAGCATGTCCGACAACGCCTTCTTCTCCATATCGGTGATCGTCAGCCCGTAATAGTGCTTCACCGTGACCCAGTCGGTCGCGTACGTGCACCAGAACGACACCAGCGGCGGCTTCCACTCGTCCGGAGCCTTGTCGCTCTTCTGCCGGTTCACGCTCGCCGTCACGGCGAACAGCTGCGGGCGCGTGAGGTCGTTCGCGAACTGCTCGCGCTTCTCCTGCGTCCAGTCGCGCGCGCCGCTCACCCAGGCCTGGCCGAGCGGGACCATGTGGTCGATGTCGAGCTGGGTCGGCTTGGTCCAGGTCTGGCCGTCGTACACGCTGAGCCACGTACCGGACGTCGGCTTGCAGTCGCTGCCCGTCTTGACGTCCTTGCCCGCGCGCTTGAGGACGGCCTCGCGGGTGTCGCAGCTGTCGCCCTGGCTGTCCCAGTGCTTGAACTTGTCGCGCGAATAGCCGGTCATGGTGCCGCGCGCGCCGATCTTCAGCCCGGACAGGGCCGCGCGTGCCGACGTGGCATCGCCGGCGGACACGGCAATCGCCGTCGGGTGCGTGCTGTCGGGGGCGGACGATGAAGCCGGGGAGCACTGCGCGGCCATTCCGCCAACGGCGGCGAGTGCACACGCGGCCAGCGCTGCGACGCGGGTCCGGTTGCGGAAGGTGTTCGGGCGGTCGGGCGGCGCCGCTGCCGATCGTGCGGCTGTGCGTTGAGGCGGCCGAGCGGCCGGGTCGATGTCGGGCATGGCGGAAGCAGGTTCCTTTCGACGGTGGTGTCCGCGCTACGCGCGGGCGGTTTTGCGGTGTTGTCAGCGGCGATGCTGCGGTCTGCTGGCCAGCGTGACGGCGAAAGTCGCGGCGGCCCTTGTCGTCCGCGTGCCCGGCTGGTGTCGTTCAGATGTCCTCGTGTCTGATGCGCAAGAGGACTCGCGGCCGTCGTGTCGGAGGCGGCCGCGAGTCTCCGGGCCGTGCTAGCGCGGGGCCATGGCTGCGACCGCGTCGTCCCAGTCGCCGGGCTTCCAGGCGTTGCCGGTGTCGCGTCGCAGGATGAGCACCCGTTCGCCGAGTTCGCCGTCGGGATCGGTGGTCAGGAACTCCAGGAACCGCTCGTCGATCTGGTCGATGTAATGGTCGTCGCTGGTGCTGGTGCTGGTGGCGTGGTTCCAGGCGTTCCAGACCAAGTAGGCACCGGGATCGGGCTGAACCCACATGACGCTGGAGAAGCCTTTCTCCGGGCCGCGGTAAATCTCGGACATGTCGGCCATGGTCTGCGCGTAGCGGATCTCGTCGGCTTCGAAGTGCAGGCAGGACAAGGGTTTTCTCCTTTACGTTGAGTAGCCTGGTGCCGCATGCGCGGCTCCGGAATTCGGGGCGGCGGCGTCAGGGACAGGCGAGGACGCGATCGGGCTGGCCGTCACCCTGACAGCCAGCGCAGCAGCTGGCGACCTTTGTCTTCGTCGGCTGCTCGGGCTTGGGTGCTGACGTTCAGAGATGCTCGCAACGGATGTCAAGCAGTTCCGAGTCAGGTGCCACAGGCCGTTTTCCAGGCGTGCAGCGCGCGGGTCAGCATGTCGATCCGCGTCGCTGCGAGACGGGGCACGGCGGACAAGTCGGAGGTTCGCGGCTCCTTGTCGTGCTGTGCAGCGAGGTCGGCGAACTGTTCGACGGTGGTGATGCCGTGCTGCCGCAATGGTTGGGTCTGGTGCCACGTCACGCCGTGCTTGTGCAGGGCGGTGATCGGGGTGCTCGCGGTGTCGGCCATGGCGCGCGATTCCTTTCGCGTAGGGGGTCGGGGCGGGCGGCCCGGTACCGCCCGCCCCGCACCGTCAGAGGAGCTGCAGGGTCAGGAGATGGTTTTTCGTTCCCCCGACCGTGATCGCGGCGTTGTCGGCTTCCTTCGTCCGGAACGCGTTGCGCGTTTCCGGGTACACGACGAGGACTCCGTCCTTGGACAGCTGTTTGATGGCCTTGTCCTGCTCGGCGCGGCTGAGGTTCTTTTGGTCGAGCGCGCTGCGGATGTCGATCATCGAGATCGGTTCGCCGCGCTTCTTGCCGAGACCGGCGACGACCGCGGCGAACTCGGATGCGTTCATGGACATGGCGTTTCCTTTCGGTGTCCTGCGTGGGCTGGGATTCGCTCGGGCGTGCCGAGCGTGCGGTGTTTCATCGGGCCGGGCGGCGGTTTCAGTGCCCGCTGTCGGCGGCGGAGACCATGTCGTTGTGGTCGGATGCCAGAAGCGTCCGGTGCGCGGCGGGAAGCGGAACCCACGTCGCGGCGGCGGCGTCGCTGCCGGGTTTGGGCCGGGGCATGTCCGTCAGCTCTACGGTGTAGGCGTCGGAGCTGTAGTTGCCGCGCGGATCGCGGCCGGGGGTGTCCCAGGTGCCCAGGAACTGCAGTGCGTCTGCGGGGACGACGATCCCGGTTTCCTCGGCGAGTTCGCGGGCCGCGGCCGCGCGGCTGGACTCGCCGCGTTCGACGCGGCCTCCGGGCAATGCGAGGCGTCCCTTGAACGGGGACTGCCCGCGGGTCACCAGCAGCACGTGCCGGGTCCCGTCCATCTCGGCGAATGCAACCACGTCGGCGGTGCGGACGAGTTTGCCCGTGTTCTCGTTGTCTGGCAAAGGTTCGATTCCTTCTTCCTTCTCGCGGAGGCCGCCGGGCGCGGCGTCCGGGCGGTGCAATCCCGCCCCGGGACACAGAACCTTTTCCTGTTTCCGGGGCAGGGGATCAAGGGCCGACGGCCCGGTTCCAGCCGCGGGCGTCACCGCCGCGCGAGACCGTCCCAGGGCTGTGGCACTGAGCGCAGGCTGGCCCGCTCGGGCGGGGTGCAGGCCCAGACGCGGCTGAAGTGTTCCTTCTTGACCAGGTCGGCCGCCGACAGGAGCGCGACGCGTTGCCCGAAGAGCTTCACGACGGCCTCCGGCACCGGCTGCGCGCGGCCGGCGTTGCGGGCCAGGGCCGTTTCCAGCGGCGTCCGCACGATGACCGCAACGGCGGCCGCCTCGTGTTCCTTGGCGACCGCCAGCCAGGTGCTGCGCTCGGCCGCGGTCGTCGAGGTGGCGTCGATGGTGACGTCCGCGCCTGCTGCGAGCAGGGCGTGGGCCTGCAGTTCGACGTGTTCGACGGCCGCGGGAGTCGCGGTCTGGTCATGGGCGCCCGCGCCGAGATCGGCGCGGGCGGCGTCCAGGGAGAGGCAAGTCCCGAATCGCCAGCCTTCGTGCTCGCACAGCGTGGTCTTGCCCGCTCCGGGCGGGCCGATGAGCACGCGAACGAGGGCCCTGCCGTCGATCGGCTTCCCGTTGGATGCGAGCTCTGCGTACTCGATGTTGGTGCTGGGCATGGTTTCCCCTCTCCCGAGACGCTGTCCGCCTTGGCGGGCTCGCGCACGGTTTTCTTCTGTGTTCAGCGGTCGTAGTCGGCGTGCTCGGCCTCGGGGCAGGCGGCGTGATGCACGAAGTCGCGCACGGCCGATCCGGTGAGGTAGCCGTGGAGAACCAGCTGGTCGGCCAGCCCGGTGATCAGGTCCCAGTGGCGATCGACCAATGCCCGGACTCGAAGTGCGAGCTCGTCGGGGGTCAGGTCGCTGCGCCGGGCGAAGCAGGCAGCGCGCCGGACGTCGCGGTTGCCGCTTTCCGCCATGACGTGCTCGCGCGCCGCGTCGAGCGGCATTCCGGTTTGCTGGGCGAGCCAGCGGGCTTCGGCTTCCGGTCCGGCCGCCGCGGCGACCGCCAGGGCCCGGGCGGCTTCGATCCTGGTCGGCATGTCCCGGCGGCGCCGGACGATCCGGGTGCGGCTGACGACGCTCCAGCTGACGACGCTCCAGCGGCGGGCGGTCCAGGACCAGCGGTAGCGGAGGAACACGTCGCGCAGCGGCAGGCAGCGGACGACTTGTGCTACGGCGTGGCCGGCCGCGTTCACCGCGAACTGCCGTCGTTCGCCGGCGAGTCGCTTCGCCACGTCGGCCGGGGGCGTCGGGGGCTTCATCGTGGTTTTCTCCTTGTCGCTTTGGCCGCGTTCGCGATGCGCGGCAACGGGAATTGGCTGTCGTGCCCGCTCGGCTCCGGCTCGTCGCCGGCCGGCCTTGTCGGAAAAGGGACGGGCCGCGCCGGTTGTGCTCGTCGGCGCGGCCCGTGGAGACGGTGTCGATCGTTCGGTTCGGCGGCTTAGGGGTCCTGGAGACAAGGCGCGGGGTCAGCGTTGGTGGGCGTGCACGCAGTCGGGGCAGATCCAGTGCTGTCGGTCGACGCGCGCCCAGTCGAGAACGAGGGCTTCGGCGATCAGGGCGTCGCGGGTGCCGTGCACCGGCGCGTCGTCGTCCACCGTGAGCTGGGCCGGGACCGGGCCGCACAGCGGGGCGGCGCAGCGCAGCGTCCAGCCGGGGCTCCGGTCGTCGCGGCGCACGACGAGATCTTCCGGTGCCAGCGCGCCGAAGTCCGCTTCCGCAGCGGCGGCTTCGAAGGTCGCGAACTCGACCTTCGAAGGGCGGCCCTGGTGCCAGATCCGCCACGGCGGCGGAGCCTGCAGCCATGAGGTCCGTGCGCAGAACAACGGCGCGGACAGGTGCAGGCCCTGCGCGGCCATCAGCGCGCCGTGCAGGTCGAGGTGCGCGTCCCTCGCTCGAGGGTCGTTGCGCAGCTGTTCCACCGGGCGACTCCAGTCGATGTCGCGCCCGGCGAGCCACAGCGCGGCCTCGCGGGCGTACGCGAACGGCAGGTCGGGCGTCACTGCTTTTCCGCTGGGCTGGTGGGTGAGGCTCCAGCCGCCGGTGAACGCGCCGTGGTGGACCGCCGGAGTGAGCAGCAGCCCGGCGATGCCGGTGGTTTCTCCGAGCATCGGGACCTGGCCGGTGTCGGTGGAGGCGTGGCACGGGGTGAGCCGGGGCGTGTCCTGGGCGTCGTGTTCGTCGCTGGGCCTCGTGATCAGCATGGTCATCGTCGGTGTCCGTTCCGGTCGGAGGGGCGCCGCGGCGGCAAGGGCATGCGCCAGGGCGGCGGGTCGGGGTCGGTGTTGAGGACGAATCCGTCGTCCTCGAGCAGGTCGTGGCCGAGGCGGCTGACCGTCCAGCGTCCGCGGGCGTCGGCACTGTGCGGCGTGTAGGGATCGCCGTGCCAGGTGCGGGACTGCTGCTCTGCGCGGCGGATGTGCAGCCACAGCACGGCTCCGGCCGCGCCGAGCAGGAGGGCCAGCAGCGCGATCGCGGCGAGGGCGGCCAGCAGCCAGTCCGGCAGACCGGCGGGCTCTGATGCCAGGTGGTGCATGTCCGGTTGCCGTCGTCCTTTCGGGATTGGTCGGGCGCGGAGGATCCGACGGAGGACCCGCTCCTGGCGTGAGGACGTCTGCCGTCGTTCCCGTTCCTGCGGTCCCGGTCCGTTCAGGCGGCCGGGCGCCAGTGCCAGGCCGGGATGCCCAGTCGCCTGGCGTAGACGATTTCGCTGCGTGTGGAGGATCCGGCGTAGCCGGTCGCGTCGGTGACGACCACGACGCTGTCGGATCTGGCGATCTTGTGGCGGTGCAGCAGGTCCAGTCGTTGCTTTATCCGGTCGGCGTCCTGAGGGGCGTGCCGCTGTTCGCGCGGGTTTTTCATGTCGACTCCGGGGGCGACCACGATCGCGCCGGCCACGGTGAACGTGCGGTTCGCTTCGGCCAGCAGGTCCCAGAACCGGGTCGAGCCGCACAGGCAGACCGTCGGTGGGGAGCTGGCGGCGGTCAGGTCCGTGCCGGCGATCTCGTCGATCAGGGCACGGGCGTCGGGCAGGCTGATCGGCTGCATCTGCGAATGTCCTTTCGAGACAGTCCGGGCGGGCGGGGCGGGCAGCCTGCGCTACGGGGCCGCCTCGCGGCCGACGGTTTCCTCGACGACGTCGCGGCGGTAGAACAGGACCGGCTCGGCCAGCGGCTGGTTCCCGTCGGGGTGGTGGAACCGCAGGCTGGTCGTCCGCGGGTCGAGCCTGCCGTGGCTCACGACGAAAAAACGCGGTGTGACCCCGCACAGTTCGGCCAGCAGCAGCAGTTGCTCCCACGTCGGGTACAGCTCGCCGGCTTCCCATTTGTCGACGTCGGGTTCGCGGGCTCCGCAGGCTTCGTCGACCTGCGGGCCGTAGAGACCGTGCAGGTTGAGCGCCGTGGTGATGCTGTCCGGGATGACGCGGCCTTCGCGCCAGGCTCGGTGCACGGCCTCGAGTTCGGCGTCCCGGGCCGCGCGGCGCTCCCGTCGCTGCGATGCGCGCCACGCGGCCTGTGAGGGGGTCAGCCGGACGCCCGCCTTACCCCAGCCCGCCACGACCGGATCCCTCGGTTTCGACCGCCTCGCTGCGGGCGTCGGGCGCCTGCTGCCACGCCTGCGGCGTGGGCTCGACCCACAGGTAGCCGTTGCGGGCAGCGGCTCCGGTCTCGCGCATGGCGACGATCCGGACGGTTTCGCAGCCGCCCGGGAGTTTCACCGGGATCTCCAGCGGCAAAGCCACCCGGGGCAAGCTGTTCGCCGCGGCTGCGAAAGCCTGCTGGAGTGCGCGCTGCGCGACGAGGGCAGCTTCCTGCGCGTCGCCGCCGCGCACCGTGGCGAACACGGTGACCGCTACCCGCTGCTCGGGCATGGTCTCGGCGTCCGACGGCATTTCCTTTGCGCGGCCAGAGTCTTGCCGCTCGCTCGCTGCAGGTATTTTGTCGACCATCGCTCAGCCCACCCAGTACGGGCTTGCTGATGCGGGGATGTCGCCTTCGGCGATCTCCTGGAACGCGTCGATCACGTAGCCGTCGTTGTCGCACAGGATCGGGTCGAACGCGTCCGAGGCGGTCTCCTCGGTGACGGACGCGGCACCGCTGCGGTCGACCATGTAGGCGACGCGGATGTCCGTGTCTTCCGGCGCGAGGGTGATTTTGTAAACGCGAGTGGTCATCGTGTGCTCTCCTTCATCCTCCGAACGAATCCTCAAACGGGTCGATAGGTGACAGGCTCCAGCCGGGAGCGATCCACCGCTTGTAGTGCAGCCACACCAGCACGCACTCCACCGCTGCAGACCGCGTTGGCCACCGCTGTTCCCTCCGCGCATAGACCTGCCAACCTCGCTCGCGGACGAGCCCTGCGACCCGGCCGGTGACACCCTGCCCGAGCGTGTTCGTGGTGATCACGCCCACGGTGCCCTCTTCGCGGCACAGATCGCAGGCGCGGATCACGAAGTAGGCGCAGAGGTCGGCGCTGCCACGCACACCGTCCGCGACGTGGTTGACCAGGTGTTCGCGGTAAGGGACGCCGAACGTTCCGGTGATCTTCTGCCCGCCCAGGTAAGGCGGATTCCCGAGGATGGCGTCGAACCCGCCGGGGAAGACGTGGGGGAACTCGCGATGCCAGTCGAATCGCTCGACACCGGGCGGGAACGGCTCGGTGTCGCCAGGCAGGATCTCCCCGACCAGCGTGTCCCCCACGCGAATGCTCCGATCCAAAGAGATCGAATCCTCGTCGGGGACGAGCAATTGCAGCGCCACTTTGGCCAGCTCGACAGACAGCGGGTCAAGGTCGACACCGTGGATGCACCCGTCGATGACCTCAGCTCGGGCCGCCGCCTCCGAGTCCCCGTACAGGTCGATCATCTCGTCACGCGTGTCGTCGTCCCAGGAATCGAGCAGCGCGCTAGCGAGGAACCGGGCGGCGGCGAGCAGGAACGCACCAGAACCGCAGGCGATGTCGGCGACTCGGAACACGGTGATGTCGCTCGCGTCCGGTTTGCTGTCGACGAGCGGGCCGAGCGTACGGCTCGTGATCTCCTCCGCGAGTTCGCGTGGCGTGAAGAACGCTCCGCGCGCCTCACGGGTCAGCACGCTCTCGGGCAGATTCCATGCACCGGTGCATCCCTCGACGGACCAGTTCAACCCGGCGAACGACACGCCTTCCGCACGGCAGGCGAGGATCGCGAGGCCTCGGGCGAGCGCCTCGCGCGCCTGGTCGCCAGTTACGTCGCCCCGTTTTACCGTCGCGGCGAACAGCGCGTCTGCGCCACCTGCGATCACGTCGGCGCATTCTTCGGCCTCTTTGATGCGCCGATCCGCATCCCAAGTGGACACCTCACGCAATGCGGAGGGCACCGCAGCGGCGAGGAAGTCGGGCACGCGCGGGGTGTCGGCGTCCTGCCTGGGGATTCTCGGGGTCATTCCGCGATCTCCTCCTCGTCATCAACAGCGGTCCCGCTCGCGGGATGTCGTCGTAGTCCTCGGGCGGTGTAGGCACCGGCAGTTCCTCTCGACGAGCGGCCGCGGTCGCGGCGGCGGGTGTCGTCGCGACCCTCGGCCGGGTGCGGTGGCCAACGGCTGCGGCGCTGCCGTTGGCCTGGGCGGGATCCGGTCGAGAACTCAGGGCTTGCGGCGCGACTGCTCTTCCCGCTCGGCCTGGTCGAGGCCCTGCTGCAGGATGGCGAGCGAGGCCTTCAGCGCGGTGTTTACGAGCTCGGCGCCCGCTTCGTTGATGGCCTGGCCGGTGGTCTGCTGCTCGGAGTTGCTCGGGTCGTTCTTTTCCGTGCTGGGCATGGCAATCCTCTCCGTGAGATGTCCGGGGGTGTGGTCGCCGTGCGCATTCTGGGCGTCCTCGGCGTGGGTCATTGCCGCGCTTCGCTGGCCGGGTCGTGCCACACGCGGCCGTCTGCCGTCTCGTGCGGCGTGTCGTCGCTGTGCCACAGCGCGCACTCCGCTCCGGAGTCCGGATGGACCGCACCGCAGTCCGTCGGGGACGGAGCTTTGGCCAGCCCGGGGTTCCCGGACTCGGGGCCGGCGGCGCGGGCGAAGGCGGTGATCTCGGCATGCGGCGGGCAGTGGCGGCCGTCGGCGGCATCCTCGGTGCAGTAGCCGCCGTCCTCGCGCGACACCCCGGGCAGGGTCTGGTATTCGCAGGCGGCGGACGCTTGATGAGCCGCGACGGGTTCGCGGGCCGCTCCCCCGCCGGCGTGCTCGGGGACGAGCCGCAACGGCGTCGACACGTCGATGACGTCCTCGTCCGGGTAGTGGTGCACGCCGGACTGCCAGCCGCCGGGCACGCGCTCGACGACCGGCCATGCCTCGAGGCCGGGTTTCGGCGCCACGTGGATGATCGCGTAGGACGGCGGTTCGCCCGGGACGAGCGCATACGCCGCCGGGTCGTAGGAGCGCCGGTGCTGCCCCGGGCCGCTGTCCGGGCGGGTGCTGGAGCGCTCTTCCCCGCTCAGCTTTGTGAGGACCTGCGCGAGATCCGGCGCGTTCGCGCGGATGCTGGCGCGTGCGGTCTCGTCCAGCGCGCGCCACGCGTCGAGGATGTCGTCGCGTTCGTCGGCGAGCGCGTCGGCGTGCTCGCTTTCGGACGTGAACGCCCGGTTGATGAAGTCGAACTTGTCCGACCGGGTTTGTTCGGCTGCGGCGTCCGCGTCGGGAGCCGTCGCGGCGGGCAGCGGCCCGACGTTGTTGGCGCCGGTCGCCATGGCCTCGCGCCACTCGCGCATCTGCTCGGCCACGGCGGCGTCGTCGTGGCTGATCTCGGTCAGCCACCGGACGACCCGGTCGGCGCGGCCTGGGTCGAGGTGCCGCAGCTCGCCGAGGAATGCGGCCGAAACGAAGTGCTGGGTGCCGTGCACGGCATACAGCGCGCGGGCGGTCGGCGATGCGACGTCGGCTCCGCTCACGCCGCGGCATCCCTCGTAGCCGATCAGCGATCCGATCAGGTAGTCGCGGCTGGGGGATTCTCCGGCCTGGCCCGGGTTTTCCTGGCTGCGGCCGGTGTTTCCGAACGGGATGGCCCTGCGGCGTTCGGCGAGGAGATCGGCGACGAATCCGTTCAGGTCGATGATCCCCGCGCCGTCGGCGACGTCTTGCTCGGCGGGCTGGTTGGGCTTGTCAGCGCACATGAGGTGTCCTCCTGGGAGAAATCCGGGTCAGCGGTCCTGTGGGCGCGGCGAGGCCGCGAGGATTTCGCGGAGCCGTCGGGCGAATCGCCGCTGGCGATGCGGGACGGCCGACATTCGCAGCTGCGATGTCCAGCTCTCGGCGAGGCTTCGCCAGCATTGGATGTCGGCGGGCTGGGCGTGGCGCAGTCCCTCGAGCGTTGCCGCGACCGCATGTTTGGCGGCTTCGCGCATGGCACTTTCCGCGGCGGTGTCGGGGACCCGGACCGCCCACGCGAACCGGAGATCCGCGATGGTGCCCGCTGCTGCCGACCACTGTTTCGCGATCTGGGTCGCGTTTCCGCGTCCGGCGAGATCGGTGGCTTGCTGCACCAGGAACTTGTGCAGCGGCACCAGATCCGCCGGTGCCAGCACGTGCCAGGCGGCGGGCGGGCTGGGCAACGGGTTGGGGGCGAAGTAGTCGGCGGCGAAGGTGCCGGGGATGAATCCGTGGCAGGTGCGCGGCGCGGGGACGGCGTTGTCGTTGCTGGGCAAGGTGTTTTCTCCTGTCCGGGTTCAGGGCGAGGGTGCCTCCTGGCGGTCGTCGATGTCCCACAGCGGGTAGTGCTGCGCGGCGATCGCGGCGGTGCGGGTGCGGGCGGCGGTGTCGCGGTGGTGGTCGATGTCGTAGTGCAGGTGGCAGCCTGGGCAGGCGGCCATCACTTCGTCGTCGCCGCGTTGTTCGGGCTGGTGGTTGAGGTGGGCGACGGTCAGCACGACCGTCGGACCGGGCGGGGCGGGCGCGACCGCGCCGGTGAGGTCGGTCTGTCCGGTGGGCGGACCGGTCCAGGCGGGCTCGCCGTGGCGGTTGCGGCAGCGGCCGTCGGCGGCGAGGTGACCGGCGGGGCGGCGGCACTGGCCGCGGCATTCGCAGCGCCCGCCGGCGCGCTCGAACCGGATGTAGTCGCTGAACCGGTCCCAGTCTGGGCCGTAGCGGTCGCGGTTTTCCGGGCGGATGGGCATGGGAGGGGCCGGTTCAGGCCGCGCGCGGCTGCGTTGCCGCGTCGTCGTCCTCATTGGCGATTGCCTTGGCGGCCATCTCGTGGGCCTCGGCGTCTTCGCCGTCAGGGCGGCGCGAGGCGGCCAGGGCGAGACGCTGGGCGAGGCCGGTGTGCAGGCCGACGTCCAGCGCGTGGTCGACGACGATGTTGAGCCGGTGCGCGAGGACCCAGCCGAGTTGCTCGTCCTGGCCGGCCATCTGGTCGAGCACGGCCGCGAGATAGCGGCGAGATTCGATCTCCGGCACCAGGTCGCGCCGCCGGTCCCGCCCGGCGGCCCGAGCGTCGGCGAGGTCCGCGAGCAGCGCGGCGATGCGCGCGTCGTCGTGTTCGTCGCACAACTGCTGCATGTCGTCGGCGTCGTGCACCTCGGGGCCGAGAGAGGCGATCTCCGCGGCAGCGGCGGCCAGGCATTCGAGCAGCCGGTCGTCCTCGGCGTCGCTGCCGCTGCGGACGTAGTGCGCGACGATCTCGTCGACGTGCGCGTGCAGCTGCAGATAGCGGGTTTCGGGGTCGGTGGTCATCGGGGCGGCTCCCAGGGTGGGCGTCGGGGAATGGGGCGGGGCGAGCCGGTGGGGACGGGGCGTGGAGCCGGGGCGGCTCAGCGGCGGCGGATGATCGGCGGGACGGGGCGACGGGCGTCGACGAGGCACTCCGGCCAGGACGCCGGGTGCGTCACCGGCTGTTCGCTGGTGCGCGGCCGCGAGCGCAGCGCGAGCAGCGATAGCGCGCTCCAGGCGATCGCGACCGCGGCGGCGGCGACCGGGCGGTGCGCCTCGGCCGGGGTGCCTGCCCATGTCATGGCGGCGGTGGCGATGCCGTGGACGACCCACAAGGCCTGTGCGACGCGGTGGCGGCAGGCTGCTGCGGCGAACAGGATGAACCCGGTTCCGGCCCAGATCCAGGCGGCGGAGCCGGTAGAGAGCGGCAGCCCGTCCAGGTGGGCGGTCAGCCAGTTCGTGACGGGTTCGGTGACCAGGTGCAGCGGGCTGTCGTGCAGCGGCCGGGCGCGCACCAGCCATGCCAGGAACCGGATCATGCCGGCGGCGAACGCGACGACGAGCAGCAGGAACAACAGGGCGTCGGCGACCAGGGTCGCCGCTCCTTTCGGGTCGTCGGCGACGGACCGGCGCATCGCCTTTCCCGCGGAGGCGAGGCCGCGGAAGGCGGTGACTGTCCACTGTGTCCATGCCGGTGCGGCGGGGGCCGGGCTCTCCGCGGCGCTGTCGCGGTCGGCTGCCGTGGGTGTTGTTTCGGTGGTGTGCAATGGTTTTCCTCTTCGCTGGCGGGAGAGCGGGCGGGTCGCGGGCGCGCTCAGGCGGTGTGCTTGCGGCGGTGGCGGGCAGTGCGGATGGCGCCGGGACTCACGCCCTGGCGGCGGGCGATGGCGTCGGTCGCGAGTCCCTCCTGTTCGAGCCGGTCGGCTTCGGCGAGGTCCACGCCCGGGCGGGTGAGCGGATACCGGTCGAGTTCTCCGGCGTGGCGGGCCGCGGCGTAGCAGGACTCGTGGAGGCTGCGTGCCTTCAGTTCGCCGTAGTGGCCGCAGCGGAGGCATTTTCCTTTGGTTCTTCCTGTGGACGGCACGGTCGGCCCTCCTCCCTGGACGTCGTAACGGGTGCGGCGGGCTGCCTACGTGTCGGTTCGGCCGGCTATCCGCGCGGCCAGGCGGAGCTTTTTGCCGGATCCGCCGCAATGCCCGCACGGCCCGAAGTTCTTGCCGGTCGGCGAAAAGCGGCGGCCGCTGCCGGAGCAGTCCGCGCACGCGGTGTGGGGCCAGATCCAGGCGGTGAGCAGGTATACGGCTGCGGCTGCGGCGAGGACGAGAATCAGCATCGGGATTCCCCTTCGGCTGTGTCGGATTCCGCAGCGGGGTGTCCGCCTGCGGCTGCGTTGTCCCGGAGTGCGCGGCTCTTTTTGAGCTTGCGGCGTTCCCGTTCGGACAGTCCGCCCCAGATGCCGAAGCGCTCCTCGCCCTCCAGCGCGTACTCGAGGCAGTCACTCCTGACCTCGCAGCCAAGGCAAATCCGCTTGGCCTCGCGGGTCGAGCCGCCCTTCTCGGGGAAGAACGCCTCCGGGTCGGTCTGCGCGCACAGGGCGCGCTCCTGCCAGTCCTGCTCCTCGACGAGGTCGAGAAGCCCGGCCAGATCCCCGAGCTGCTGCTCGGGGTCTTCTCCCCAGCCCACGACGTGCCCCCAATCCCTGCGGTCGGGGCTGGCGGCGCGGGCTTCGGCTGCTGATGCTGCTGTCATCGGGTTCTCCAATCCGGGGCCGGGCCGCGGGCATGGCGACGGGGCTGGTGCTGCTGTGCTGGCAGGAGGCGTCCGCTGCGAGTCTTTTCGCGTGCGGGCCGGTACCCTGCGTGCATGGACAAGGACGACGGCGTGTTCTCTGTCGTGGCGGGGGTGGCGTGCCGCGACGAGCGCGAGATCGACAAGCTCGTGGCGGTGAAGGCCGTCATGAACGTGCTGGGCGTGCCGATGATCAGCACGAAGGACAAGTTCAAAGAGGGCCACAAGCAGTGCTTGGACTTCCTGCGCAGGAACGTCTCGGACGCCGACCACGACGCGAAGGAGAAGCGGCGCCGGCTGCTGCTCTGGGCGACGGAGGGGCGCGCCGAGCGCGGCCAGCACGAGAGCTGGTCTGATCTCACCCGGGCCGTCGAGGAGATGGCGATTCTGACGTGACCGCGATGATGCGCGCGGTGTGACGCGGCCCCGGGAACAATTTCCCCGGGGCCGCGTCGTTTTCCGGGGCCGCTCAGGCGACGCGTCGTCCGGCTTCGGTGAGGAAGTACCGGACGGCTTTGCCGTTGCCCTCGCGGTCGATCAGTCCCTGCTCGCGCAGCCTGGTCAGCAGGTTGCCGACGTGGCGCACCGAGAACCCGGTCTGCTCGCCGATCGCGGCGGGCTGATCGATCTTGTCGGCGACCGCGGTGAGCACCTTGCGCAGTGCGTCGGCGAGCTGTTCCCGCTCCGCCGGGCCCGGTTCCGGGGTTTCCGGCTCGGGGGGCTGCGGTGCGGCCGGGGCCGTGCTGGTCTGCGCGGCCGCGGGCTGCGGCCGGGAGATCTGCACGGTCGGCGGGGCCGGGGCCTCGGAGCCGAGCCGGGCGAGAACCCGGCCCGCGGGCCGGTTGAGGAACCGGTGCGCCGCTCCGATGCCCGCAGGGACGGCGGCGCTGCTCACGCCCTCGTCGTCCTCGACCTTGGCCTTGAGCTTGGCTCGTTCCGAGCCCGCGTCCAGGTCGATCTTGGGCGCGCGCTCGAACCACTCCTCGATCAGCACGACGTCCTCGGGGACCTGGCGGACCGTGGTCGGCTCGCCCGTCGCCTCGTCCACCGGGTAGGCGTCGTCGCGGTCGGGCGCCCACAGGCCCTGGTAGATCGCCGGGCGGGCTTCCGGGTGGTCGGACTTCATCACGTAGCCGACGCCGGGCTTGCGCGGCAGCGTGTTGAGGTTGAACGAGTCCGAGCCCGAATCGGCGATGCGGGAGCAGGTGGGGTCGTCCACCCGCAGCCCGATCCCGTTGCCCGCCTTGAGGAACGACCGCAGCGCGGTGTCGTGCCAGGTCTGCACCGACGGGTCCTGGTCGGCACCGAGGAATCCCATGCCGACCTTGTTGGCCTCGCGGAACAGCGACTTCCACTGTTCCTTGTTCTCCCTGGTGATCACCCGGTGCGCCTCGTCGATGATCACCAGGATGCCGGGATAGCTCGGCGAGGGCCGGAACTTCCCGCGCAGGTTCGAGGGCTTGTTCCGTTCCCGGTAGTGCTGGATCGCCGTCAGCCGCGCCAGCGCCAGCTCGGCCTCGTCCGCGCCGTAGTGCTCGGTGTTGTCCCACAGCAGCGGGCAGGAGTCGCCGTTCTGGCCGTCGATGTGGATGACCTTGGTGAAGCCGGTCCACATCGCGACCAGGCCGATGACCTCCAGCAGCCGCGACTTGCCGGTGCCGGGCGAGCCGACCAGCAGGCCGTTCTGGATCCGGCTCTTGGTGTAGAGCCGGTAGGCGGCCATGCCGCGCCCGTCGATGTAGGGCCCGATCGGGATGAACCCGCCCGGCAGCATCTCGGGGTTGCGGAAGAACGCCGCGCCCTTGATCGGCTGGGACAGGATCACCGAGAACTTGACCAGGCGCGGCGCTTCGACGTCGTCGCCGTTCTCGTCCTGCTGCATGTAGGGCTCGGCCATCAGCCGGGTCGCCGGCACTCCGAGCGCTGTGGCGATCTTCGACATCGCCGCGTTGACCGCGGCGATGTCCTGCTTGCCTGGGGCCAGGCGGAGCACGTACTCGATGCCGTGGTCGAAGGCCTTGCCGTCGATCAGCGCCGACCCGGGCAGCGCGTAGCCGTTCCTGCCGACGAACTCGGCCCACAGCTGCGGGAACCGCGCCAGCATCGAGTCGTCGATCTGGACCGGCTCGGCCTCTTCGTGCGTGGCCTCGGCCGGCTGCGCCGACGGGGCCTCGAAGTGGCCGTGGGCGTGGCGGCGCCACCAGCGCGCACCGAGGCTGTAGTCCCCGATCAGCGCTAGGGCGACGGTGCCCCAAGTGACCCCGGCCGCCACGGCCAGGGTCATCCACGCCGCCGCCGACAGCAGCAGCGTCCCGGTCCACATCTGCCAGCCCTCCAGCAGCAGCTTGCGGCGGCGGGCGACCCAGTAGCCGACCGCACCGGCGGCGACCCCGCCGAGGGCGGTGAGCAGGGCGGCGATGCCGGTAGCGTGCGCGGCGGCCTCGTGGATCGCCAGCGCCAGCCCCGCCAGCGCCGCGGTGATGTAGTGCGGCAGCAGCTGCTTGCGGTTGCGGCGTTCGATCTCGCGCCACGCGAGCCGCTGGGCCTTGGTCTGCGCGCGCCGCTGCTCGCGGTTGCCTTCCGGCGCGTCCCCTGCCGCAGAGGTGCCGGGCTTCGGTTGCGCGGGCAGCGTGTCCGCGGCGGCCGGGGTGTGGTCCTCGACCAGGCTGTCGGGCACGTTCTGCATCAGGTTGCGCATCGCCTCGGCCAACTGCTGGGCATCGGCGTCACGGCTGCCGCGGCCGGTCGACAGCGGCTGGCCCTGGCCCCATCCGGGGCGCTTTTTCGTTTTCACCGGGTGTTCTCCTTGCGTCGATCGGCTGGGGCCGGTGCCGCACCGACCGCCACACCCCGCGGGGAACCGAGGTGTGGCGGCCGGAACCGCGCCGGAAAAGGGGCGGGATTTCTCAGAGGGCGCCGTTGGAGACGAACCCGCGGTCGCCGGCGTCCGGGGTTGCGTTGTAGGCCTCCTGGACGCTTCGCTGCTCTTCCAACTTCGTACGCAGCTTGGTCGCTCCGCCAAGCGCGGACTCGAGATTCGCCAGGGCCGTCTTGAGCCCCTCCACGGCCTCCATGGCCGGCTCCTGCGTCTCGGTGACGGAGGCGAGGGTTTCGCCGCGGACGCCGCCCCTCGTCAGGTCGGCCTGGGCCTGCTCGAAGGACGTAGCGAGCCCCTCGGGGTCCGGTACCGCGCTCGTAACGCCGTCGAGCGCCGTACGCAGGTACTTCTCGAGGTCCTCGGCGTACTGGATGGCGGCGTCCAGTCCGGTGGATTCGCCGGTCATGGTGGTCACGGTGGGGTACTCCTTCACTGCCGCGCTGACTGCGGCGTCGCTGGACACTGTCGGGAAAGGGATGACGTTCGATCCGGTCGCGCCGGATTCCTCCTTGGCTGTGCTGTCCGGTGGGGCCTCCTCGGGTACGGGGTCCGGAGCCGTGTCGGCCACGGCAGGCTTCGGGGGTGTCGCCGGCGGGCTCTGCACTCCGTCGAATCCCGCTGCGCGCGCGATCCGGTCCGCCACGTCCGGGTCCGGTTCCGGCAGCGTTCCGCCCATGCGGCGCAGTCGGTCGACGGCTTCGGGGTCCCAGTCCTCGAGGCGGACCAGCTGGCCGGTCTGCGTGTCGACGTGGGTGACGTTGCCGTGGCCTCGGGAGGCGTAGTCGAGCAGCCGAGCCCGCTCGCCCACCGACAAGCTCCAGTACTCGTCGTCGGTCATTCCCGCTTCGCCGTTCGAGAGCATGCCGTCCAGCACCCGCTGGTACACCGGCTGGCCGAGCGTCGCCGGTCCCTGCAGCGGCGCCACGCCGGCGATGCCGACGCCCCCGGCCGGGGGCTTTTCGCCCCGCTCGAGCGCGGCGTCGATTTCCTTGGCGAGACCGGCGTCGGTCCGGGGAAGCGCGATCCCGTTCCTGGCGAGGTGGTTCGCGAGGGCGGGGTCGGATTCTGCCAGCGACTGGCGCTGCCCGGTTTCGGTGACGTGGGTGTGCTGCCCGCCGTCTTGCGCCACCCGCGCCATGATCGCGGCGCGGACGTCGGCTGGCAGGCGCTGATAGTCCGCGGCCGGGATGAACGCGCGGCCGCCGTTTTCGTAGTCGTGCAGCCAGCGCGCCACTATCGCGCTCTGCTCGGGCGACAGCTGCGACGTCACCGCCAGCGGCGACCCCGGCACCTGAGGTACCCGGGCGTAGAACCCCAGCGGCTCAGAGGGAAGCGCAGTCGGCGGCCTGGAAGGAGCGCCCACGGCGCCGTTGGGCGGCGCCGCAGACGGGGCCGAAGGCGCCGGCCCGGCGGCAGCCGGCGGTGCGATCGGGCCAGCGGCCGGGGCGGGCGGTGCGATCGGGGAAACGGCACCCGGTGCGCCCGGAGCGGCGCTGCCTGGCGCAGCTACGCCGGGGGCGGGGGCCGGATCGCCGGTGCCGTCGCTGATGGGAAGCCCCAGCTTCGCGCGCTGTTTGGCGCGCTGCTTCTCCAGCTTCTTCTTCGCCTTGAACTCGCGCTTTTCCCGGCGCCGCTGCGCGCCCAGCTCATGGCGTTCGTGGGCGGATTCCCACACGTCGTCGAGCAGGCCGACGGTGTAGCGGCCGATCGGGGAGCGCGGCAGTTTTCCTCCGTTCTCCTCGCGGGCCTTGAGTTTGGCCATCCGGTATTCGTGGCGGGGCGGGGGTTCGTGCCGCCATCGGGCGGTCGCGTCCTCCCACAGCCTCATGACGCCGTAGGCGAGCACGAAGCACAACAGCAGAAACACGGCTTCTCCTTTCGAGCGAAGCGCGGGCGGACAGGTGCGCTCAGACGAAGCTGAGCGCCGGGACGATCGGGATCACCTGGTTGATCACCAGGAACAGCACCAGCGCGGCGGCGGTGCGAGAGCCGCGCTGGAAGATCCAGTCGAGGTAGAGCACGATCGCGCGCAGCCCGATCGCGACCCATGCCCAGGCTCGCGAGCCGTGGCGGGAGAGGTCGGCCAGCGGCAGGTGCTCGCCGCTGCGCGCCCATTCCAGGGTCTCCTTGAGCGGCGGAGCCGGTTCGTCCCACAGCCGCGGCGGCGTGAACTGCTGGACCAGCAAAGCTTTTGCTTCCTGCGGGGTGATGCGGCCGCCGGGCTCCGGCGGCCGGTTCTCCTGGTCTGTCATTCGGTCCGCCCTTCGGCGATGTAGCGCTGGTTGATCGCCTCCGCCTCGCTGGCGATGGCGACGGTCAGCTGGGTCAGGGTCCGCGCGCGGCGCGCGGGGTCGGTGTGGTTGAGCGCGGTGCGCAGCAGGTCGACCGCGGCGTCGAACTTCGCGCGGGGGTCGCCGGCCTGCTCGGCCCGGCGGACCCGTGTCCAGTAGCGGTCCATCCACTTCTGGACACGGGCCGCGCGGCGCTGCTTCGCGGTCGACACAGGGTCACGCCCCGGTGACGGCCGTGAAGCCGTGGGTGAAGAGGTTGGACAGCGCGTCGGTCAGGTTGCGCCCGGTCGGCGCGATCGGGCCGGCCGCGAACACGAACAGCAGCGGCAGCAGCACCACGCTGATCTTCGCGAGCGTGTCGGCCTTCTTGTCGTGGCGGCAGTCGAGGTAAATCGTGACCAGCGCCAGCACCAGGATCGCGCCGGCCACCGCGCCGACGGACATTCCCATCCAGCCGGAGATGCTGCGCATCATCGAGCCGATCCAGCCGCCGACGATGGTCTGCGCGATGAAAATGCCGAACAGCAGGAACAGGATGAGCGTGACCCACCACTTCGACAGGAGGTTGGACTTCTTTTTCAGGAGCCAGTACAGGGCCCCCAAAAACCCGAGCATGAACCACGGAAGAAACATGACTGAGATCCTTTTTCGTTGGAGGGAAACAACTCCGCGCGGGCTTGAAGTCCGCCCGGCGGCAGAAGGGGTGTTCCGCCGGAGGCGGGCCGCCCCGGGCCCGCTCCTCCGGGCGCGAGGCCGGGCGAGCGGGCGCAGTCAGGTCAGCTGTTGTTGAGCCAGCGGCGCATCGTGCGGTCGGTCGGAACCTTCCAGCCCTGACCGGCGAAGTGCTCGAGCACCTTGTGCGGCTGGGCGTTGCCGTTCTGCCGCGACCATGCGCGGGCAGTCTCGGCGTCGAGCACCCGCGCGCCACGCTGCTTCGAATGGGGCTGGCTCGCGCGGGCTGCCGCCGGAACAGGCGCGGCCGGGGCTTCCTGCTCCGCGATGGCCGCGGCCTCCGCGACGGCGTGGCGGCCGGTGCGCTCGCCGCGTTTTCGCTCGGCCTCGGCCGCTGTCTGCTCCGCGCGCTCGGCGGCGAGCCTGGTCTCGCGGCGCTGGTCGGTGAACGTCTTGAGCGCCTTGGAGAAGCCGTGCACGAAGTACGCCAGCAGCAGCGGGATCATCACCGCGGCGACCGTGCCGGTCCAGGCCCACCGGGTCGGGAGGCCCAGCGCGTCCGCGCCCTGGATGTCGTGGCCGACCAGGTTGAACAGCACGCTCGCCGACAGCGTCACGACCAGCACCTGGTGGCCGATGCTGCGGTACACCCGGTGCTCGGAGATCGCTCCCATGAACGTCCCGCCGATCGCGCCGACGTCGATGATCAACGGGAACAGCTTCGCCAGGTCCTCGGACCAGCCGTAGTGCTTGGCCGCGGCGTACATCATCGTGAACGAGAGCACGAACGCGAGCGCGGCCACGGCCACGGCCATCAGGCAGATCGCGACGAACGCGCCGACGGTGATCGGCGCGTCGTCCGCGCCGTCTCGTTCTTTCCCCTGTTCGCGGCGGGCGGCCGCGCGGGCGTCGACCCAGCCGACCAGTGCGTCCGTCAGCGTACGCTTCGGCGGCCCGGGCGGGTCGTGCTCAGCCTTGTCGTCGACGTTCCTGCGCCGCGGACGCTTGTCGCTGTCGCGCTGTTTCTCCGGCACGTTGGCGGTGCCCGGAGCTTCGGCGCCGGACGATGCCGCGTCGGCGGAGGGCTGCGCGGGTTCCGGGTGCGGGGCGGGCGGAGTCGGCTGGGGAAGCGGCGGGGCGGGAGCGGGCGGCGGGAGCGGCCGGTCGACGATGTCGATCGGCACAGTGGTGTCCTCGGCCGCTTCCGGCACGAACAACCCGCTGTTGAGCTCCCGGGTGACCTGTCCCGCACCGTTCAATCCCCGGACGGCCTCTCGCAGCTCGTCGTCGCTCTTGCGGGTCCGCGGGACAGGCATGGGGAACGTTCCTCCAATCGGATTGCGGGCGCGCCTGCGTCCGCGCGGGAACATTCGCGCGGAGAGGCGTCCCGGCAACGGGTTCGGGGTCTTCGGAAATCCGGCAGTCTGGGCAGCACTCACGCCTCGGGGTGTGGCGCGGCGGTGCTCGCGGTCCCTTGGGGAGGCAGGGCCGGGGGCACTCGCGCGGCGTGAGTGCTGCCCGGGCCGCCGGAGCGGTCCTGGGGGCGCGTCAGCCGCGCTGCGGGCCGCCGAGGCTCTGCAGGTCGACGAGGCAGTCCCAAAGCCCGCGCTCGTGCGCGACCTTGTCGCACAGTTCCTTCTCGGCCCGGGCGACGTCGGCCTGCGAGCTGGCGGTGGCTTTCTGCTGTTCGAGGTCCCGCTCGGCGGCCTGGTCGGTCTGGATCGCGGCCCACACCTCGCGCCGCAGGGCGCACTCGAAATCGGCGGCAGCGGGCGTGGCGATTGCGGTGGACATTGTTTCCTCCTGGCGTTGGTCGAGTGCGGTGCGTCGAATCGGGTCCGGCGGGCGGGGACGTCACGAGAGGCGCAGGCTGCGCCGCTCGTCCTCGCTCATTTCGCCCCAGACCCCGAAGCCCTGGCCGGTCGCCAGGGCTTCGGCGAGGCAGTTCGCGCGGACCGGGCAGCGTCGGCAGACCGCTTTGGCGCGCGCGGCCTGCTGCAGGGCGGGGCCGGCGGTGCCGACCGGGAAGAACAGTTCGGGGTTCTCGTCGCGGCAGGCCGCGGCGTGTCGCCAGTCGCTCATGCCGCCCTCCCCAGGTCCGTCTCGTCCGGCAGGCCTTCCCGCGCGGAGACGGGCAGCTGCTCGCGCAGCCGCTGCAGGTCGTCGTGGGCGGCCAGGCGTGCGGACTGGGCGTTCGCCTCGGCGATCCGGTCGGCGAGGTCGGCTTCGGCGGCTCCGGCCTCGATCGCCTTCAGGTCGGCGACGGTGGGGTCGCGGTGCGGCAGCTCGAGCGCAGGCTTGTCCGACAGCGGGATCTCGTGCGGCCGGAACGCGTCCCGCTCGAGCGGGTCGGGCTGGCTGCCGGGCGGCGCGGCGAGCACGTCGTCGAAGCGGTCGGCGCGGTGGATGAAGGTGGCGTCGCCGTAGTCCGTGTAGGTCTCGTAGCGGTCGGCGTCGGTGAACACGTCGTGTTCCTTTCCTGGGTGACAGGGCTGGTGGGGTGGCCCGTCCCGGCCGGGCAGCCGGGACGGGCCGTGTTGCGGTGGTGGTCCCCGGAACGCCCTTCCCCGCGCGTCGGGCGAGGGGAAGGGCCGCCGGCAGCCACCAACGTGTGGTTGCGGTGGTTGCGATGGAAGAAAGAAATTGGGGTGGGATCAGCCTCGGCTGTTGATCTCCCGGCATCGGCGTCTAGTGCCACATGTCCGCTCGCCGGTCCGGCGCGACGGGTCGCGGCCGGGGGGTCGTGGCGGGAACCCCTTTCGGGGCTCGGGCCCGTGAGGGCCTGATCATGCTGCCTGGGGTGCGGGCTCTGCTGATCTGTGGAGTTCTTGCGGTTCGCCGAAACGTTCGGACGACGGAATGTGCCCTCACCTGCGTCGCTTCCCAGCGATGGCCTTCGCCTCCCGGCGATGAAGTCCAGGTGCCGTACCGCCGCAGCGGGGGCTTGCGAAGGCGGAGGGATCGGACCGTCTCGCCGTCGCCGCAAGTTGCTCGGTTAACCGGTCAACTGCGTTGGACCGACAGTAGCTCGCTTGATCACACTTCGCAAGAGGTTGACCGGTAAACCGGGAAAGTTCGTGGTTGAATGCCCTCATGCCTGAACGAACCAGCGGCGTCCTGGTGCAGGACCAGATCGCCGCCGCCATCCGCGACCGGATCACCGCCGGCGAGCTGCAGCCCGGCGACCCGATCCCCACCTTGCGCGAGATCGTGGACCGCTGGGAGTGCTCGAAGACCACCGCGCAGGCCGCCGTCGCGACCCTGCGCGCGGAGGGCCTGATCACCGGCGGCCGCGGCAAGTCGCCCGTGGTCAAGGCCCCGCCGCACCGGGAGCAGATCAACCTCTCGGCCGGGTGGTCCCAGGAGCAGAAGGACCTCGTGCATCAGCCGCTCGAAGTCCGCAAGCAGCGCGGCGCGATCGAAATGACCGCGGGCATCCCCATCGACCGGACCCACTCGACGCACACGTACACGACGGTCCCCGCCGACGAGGAACTCTCAGAGGTGTTCGCGATCGAGCCAAAGTCCCCCGTGGTGCGGCGCCGCTACGAGATGCGCAACCGCGAGACCGGTGTCCGGCTCAGCTACTCCACCTCCTGGATCCCCAAGCACCTCATCGAGGCCTACCCGCCGCTGCTCGACGACGCAGAAGAGCCCTGGCCGGGCGGCCACCAGCACCAGCTCTGGACCGTCGGGATCGAGGTGGACCGGTTCGAGCGGACCGTCCACGCGGCCGCCTCGACACCCGAACAGCAGGAGGCCTGGAACACGACCGCTCCCATGCTGCATGTGCGCAGCAAGTCCGTCGACATCCACGGCCGCGTCGTCGAGATGAGCGACGCGGAATACCCGGCCGACCGGACCGAGATCGCCATCGACGAGAAGCTTGCACGTTGGCCAGCTGACCACCCTCGGTTCGACCCGGCCGAGGACGACCGGTGACCCGGCCGCACCGCCCGAGCACCCGACTCCGCCGCCGGTAACCCGCCGCCACCCACCCCGAGAGGCAGGGCACGTGCCCGTCATCAGCATCGTCACCGCCGTGGTCGCCGGCAAAGAGCGCTACATCCGCCAGACCTACGACAGCCTCGCCGACCAGAAAATGCCAGACGGCTGGTCCTGGCAGTGGCTGGTCCAGGAGGACGGCCTCACTGGCCTTCCTGCCGCCGAACTGCCCGACGACGACCCGCGGATCAGCACCGGCATGGGCCGCCAGGGCCGCGCGGCCATGGCCCGCACAGTCGCGATGGAACGCGCGACCGGCGACCTGATCCGCGCGCTCGACGCCGACGACCTGCTCCCTCCGTGGGCCCTGGCCCAGGACATCCGCAACCTCGTCGACCACCCCGACCACGCTTGGACCGTCTCCCCCGCCCTCGACCTGCTGCCCGACAACAGCTACGCCCCCGGCCCCTACGATCCCCCGCCCGGCACCCTGCCCCCCGGATTCCTCGCCGACGGCGAGGAAAACGACCACCTCCAGGTCGTCGGCACGACCTGCTGCACCTACACCGCGCTCGCCCACGCCCTCGGCGGATGGCAGGCCATGCCCGGCGGCGAGGACGTCGCCTTCATGCTCTCCTGCGAAGCGGTGGGCCGCGGCTGGATGGCCGCCGAACCCGGCCTCTACTACCGGAAGTGGCCCGGCAGCACCACCGGCGACCTGACTTTCGCCGGGGCCGAAGAAGCCCTGATCTGGCGGAGGCTCATGCTCCAGCGCGCACGCGCGCTCGCCGCCACCGGATGGACCTGGCGCTCACACGACTGAAACCTGGTGCACAGCGGGACACGCAGCGGGGCGGCGACCGGAAGTCCGGTCTCCGCCCCGCCTTCGCGAGTACCCGCATCGGATCCGGACACGGACCGCCCGAGCACCGACCCAGCAAGGAAACGACGGGTGTTCGCCCTCGAACGAACGCAGGGAGCCGCCCAGCCTCCGAGGACTCCCTGCCTCTCGGCCGATGCTCAGTCCGCGTGCTTGACGGGGTGTCCGTCGGGAAGGGTCGCCCTGAGCACCTTCTGTTGCCCGTCCGGCCGCCAGAGGACGTCAACCGTCTCCCCGACCTCGTCGAACTCCACGCCGGTCACTACACCAGGGCCTTCGATCCGAACTCGCTGCCCTGCCATCAGGCGGTGCGCGGGCGTGCTGTCCATCTCAGCCTCCTCTTCTTCCGGCTTCCCAAGTTTAAAGAACATGCTGCCAGCCAACGCCGCGATCGCGGCCCGCGCAGCCAACCGTCGACACGCGGGCGAGAGACTCCCGAAACGCCGCTCCTGCACCTGGCCCCTGGCTCATGCAGCAAGATCACGGCATGACAATCCCCAGCGAAGGCGCCGCCCCCACCGCCCCGCCCGCAGTGCTGCTCGTCGGCGGCTACGCCGGATCCGGCAAATCCACGCTCGGCGCGATCCTCGCCCGCCGCGCCCGCTGGGCGCTGCTGGACAAGGACTCCGCCAGCAGCGCGGTCGTCGAGGCCGCGCTGCAGGCCCTCGGCCACTCCCCGCACGACCGCGAATCCGCCCTCTACCGCGACGTCCTCCGGCCCGCCGAGTACCAGGCGTTGATCACCTCAGTCATGGAAAACGTCGACGCCGGCAACTCCGTGATCGCGACCGCGCCGTTCGTCGCCGAACTCGCCGACCCGCGATGGTGTCGGCACCTGCGCGAACAGCTCGACGCACGCGGCGCGCGACTGCACACCGCCTGGATCCGCTGCGACGCCGACACCATGTACCGCAACATCACCCGCCGCGGTGCTCACCGCGACGCCGGGAAGCTCGCCGACTGGGACGGCTACCTCGAGCGCATCGACCTCGGCTACTCCCCCGCCCTCGCGGACTGCCGCGTGATCGACAACAACGCCGGCGTCGCCTCCCTCGAGGACCAGGCCGTGCAGCTGCTCGCAGACCTCGCCTGACAGGTGCCAGCGGCGACCGGTCACCAATGCGCCCTCGGTTCGGAGTTTCCCGGCCCGCCGACAGGATCGACCGGCACCGAAGGAACCCCGACCGCGCCGGTCGTCCCACTGCCTTGCCCGTGCTGGATGCCTGCCGGCCCGTCAGGCATGACCGGCCCGGCAGGAATCACGGGAACCGCAGCGGCGGCGGGCGGGCGCGCACCGGAGGACCGCAGGACACGGGCGGCCGCGCGCATCACACGGGGCGCGAGACCGCCCAGCCACGCCAGCGCCGTCGCAGTGGCCACGCTCACCAGAACGGTGTTGGCCGCGGCCGCATGCGCGGGAACGAGATCCAGCAACGGCAGCCCCGCCCGCGACGCGGCCAGCGTCGCCGCCGACGCGAACGCCGCCGTGCGCAACGCATTCCGCGGCCGCGGCCGCATCAACCCCACCCCCGTCGCCAGAATCGGCGTCGTAGTGACCGATGTGGACAGTGCAGTAATCCAAGACATGACGTACTCCCGACATAGCACGATGCCGACCCGAACGCCGCGGCGCCACGAAGGCCGACTCTCACAGACAGCCGCGGCCGGACCATCCGGCCCGGCCGCATTCACTTCCGCAGCGCACCGAATACCGCCGGAACGCAACGCAAACCTCTGGCACGGAACAGAAACCAACGCCTTCGCAAACATCGGCACGACGGGCCGCGCGCACCGGACCGCGTGCCGAAGCAGGCCTTCGGCGACTGCCGGTCACGACCCGCCCGAGCCGCCTTTCCCGCTCGCAGCCTTGGCCCCGGTGCCCCCGGACGTCCCGGACGCCTTTCCGAAACCTCCGCGCTTGAGCCCGGGCATCCCGCCGGACTGGGCACTCGCCCCCGACACCGGAACACCCTTCGCAAGCGGAGTTCCGCCGGCCACGGTCCGCGTCCCACCCACCGCGCGCTGACCGACAGCAGGAACATCGCCCGCATACGTCGCCGGATACCAGACCATGTAGGAACCTGGGCCGTCGTACCAACCGCGGTCGTCCCAGTCACCGCACCGCGAATCCTCGATCCGCATCCCGGTGGCCTTGTCCACGCACACCCCGCCAGCCTCGGCGTCCGGCGCACCGAACACCCCGCAGCCCGACAACAGGACACCCGCGACCATCGCGGCACACCCCAGCGCCGGGCCCCGCCCGATCAACCGCCGCCGCATCACCGCTCCCCCTTCGAAGCCGGCGCGGCATCCGCCAAACGAGTCAGCGCCGCATGCAGTTCGCCCAACGGCTCGAACAGCTTCCGCAACGCCTCCGAACGAAACGTGCAGCCTTTAACGTAATCGCGCAACTTCTCGACACGACCGGCCAGCACCGCCGCTGCCGCATCCGATCGCGGCAACGTCAACTCGTCGAGAGCCGAGATCAGCTCGCCGAGCCCGTTGACGATCACTGCGCCGGGCAACGTGCACCGCTCGGGAGAATGCTCGACAGCCGCCGTGAGCTCGTCGAGCAGCTTCACGTAAGTCTCGGCGACCCCAGCCGCTGTCAGGTTCTCGCCGACATCGCGCTGTACCGGACACGGCACAACCACATCCGCAATACTCATGATGCTCCCCTCCATCGATCTTCGATCGGCCCAGCACGACAGCGCGGCGATGCTCACGCCGCCTCCGGCGCGAACGCGGGCGCACGTCGTCAACCTGGACAGAAATGCCTTAGTCACAACGATTTCCGGCTCGTCAACCAACACCAAACCTGGCTAAATCCACCGCGTTGACCGGAACGGCAGGAAACACCTGTCCAGCACTCCCGACCCGAAGCGGCTGATTGCCGTGGTGGTCTCCCGGTCCGCCCTCAACCGCACTGGCGGCGCGGAGCGAGGACGACCGGCAAACACCACAACTCTGTTTGCATTGGGAGCAGCCTCGGCTTCGGGGATACCGACTGGTCGCATCGCTCGCCCCGCTGGGGTCCTGGCGAATCGGAAATACGACCGAGACGGGACCTCGGCTCCGCTGCTCCTATGGATGTTCATGTGGGTGCACGCGTACCTGGGACTGCTGGCGGGGCGCTCTCCCGATGCCGGCCATCGCGGCGGTACCGGTTCGCGCGGGTGGCGGCCACCCAGGCGCGGCGATCACCGTAGGAGTCGGACCTCGGCAACGTCGCAAGCTTATAAGCTTGGTTTGGAGCTTATAAGCTTGCGACGAAGATGCCAAGAGGCCGGACTAAATCTCTCCCATGTGGGCTATTGCGCGAGAGTGCGCAGGTAGCTGGCCGCGCGGTTCATGACGGCCACGGCTTCGTCGCCTGTGACGGCGGCGGCCTTGCGAAGCTTGAAGTCGTTCTCATAGACCTCAATCTCCGACAAATCAGACATGACGAGCTCGCGTGTTCGGGTTTCCACTCGCACGTCGGCGAAGTCGTCGCCGTGTTTGATCACGTACGAAGTTTCAGCGAGCATCTCCTTGTCGGCCTCGTCGGTAAGGATTCCGACGAAGGCATTGGGGAGCTTGGCAAGGTGCTGCAGGAACTGGATCTGCTCGACGATCACCTCCGGCGGGGCATCGAATCTCCTGCGCAGCACGCTCTCCAGGATCACCATCTCGATGGTGATCCTGGAGTCGTACAGCACCTGCTGACGTGCTTGTCGGGCTTCGACGGCTGGTTCGATCTGGTCGACTGGGCGGCCGAGCGCCCGCAGCAAGTAGCGGGTGTAGTCGGGCTTCTGACCCAGCCCTGGGAAGACCTTGGGTTGCCAGATCTGGATCAGGCTTGCCTGGGCTTCTAATTCGCCGCGGGCCCGTTGCTGTGCGGCGATGCCGTCGCGATCGATGTCCTTCCAGCGGGAGGCGCCGGCGGACACCAGGTCCGCGAGTTCGAGCAGCCGCCCGCGCTCGACTGCGGGCATTTCAGGGCTGGTCGTGGACAGCCACGCACGTACATCGTCATTTGAGGGCCGAGTAACACCGCCTTCGATCTTCGAGACCTTGCCTTGTCCCCACCCGTGAACGGCACCGAGCTCGGTGCCGGTAAGCCCGGCACCGAGCCTCTCGTCGGTAAGCGCTGTGACCAGCTCGCGGTGGGGACCGGTGAGGTGGGACAAATCCCGCTTCGAGCGTCGCGGCCGGGGAGCACGGTCATTCAATCCGCGCCGCCTCCTGCCGAACTTCGACCTGCTGGACATGCTGCTCGTCGCTGCGCTGGTCGGGCAGCAGCGTGAACTCGCTGTAGGGGACCGCCAGCTCGAGCGCGCGCCGACGCAGCGCAACGAACGGTTCAACATCGTCGGCCAGCACAGGACCGAGGTAGGTCCCGTCCTCCGCGTAGTTCTGCACCACCGCCACCTGATCATCGAAGAGCCAGAAGTCGGTGTTCCAGAGCGGGTTCTCCCGATCGTGCTCCGTCAGCCAGTCACGCTCGAGCAGCGCAACGCCCTCCCTTGCGCTGATGTTGTCCGGGTAGACCGAGTACTCCCAGCGGGTGTAGGTGGTCAGCGGTCGTCCGATCAGGCGCACTCGCGAGAAGAACCTGCCTTCCGCGGCAGCCGCACTGGTGAGCGACTTCCAGCTGTCCTTCGACTCCGACCGCGGCAGCTCCCTGCCTTCAAGCCACGCTTGCAGCCGCTCGTTCTCGCCCTCGACGCCGTACGTGTCGCGAGCTTCGAGCCGCCACGCGAACTGCTTGAACGTCCGATAAAGCTCGGCCAGTTGTTCTCTGGTCATACAACGCCTTTCTCCTGTGCTGCGGCCGCCGCGCGTAGCAGCCACCCCGGGATCGTCACCGCATCTTCCTCGGCGGTGAAATCCAGTTGATCGCGGACGGCCGCAGTCAGGATGTCGCCCTTGACCACGACACTTCCGTCATCGTTTAGGTACAAACCGGGGCAATCCCCGCCTTCGCAAGTCGCCAGTACACGCAACGCCATGACACTCTCCCCGAGACTATAAGCCGACCTCTGCACCTTGCAGAGTAGGACACCGCCTATAGGCGCTCAAGGCCTCGATTTGCCCAGGCCTCGAATGGCCGCATTCGCCCTGCTTTGAATGACCAATCTCGCTTGCCCGCGCGCAGGCAGCCGCACCCGCGCCACCGCAGCAGGCAATAGACGAGCAGGAACGACGAGGTGCGGTCGGCTCGGCGAGCCAGGCAGTCAGGGGCTGGTCCCGTTCCCTGTTCCGCGGACCCAGCCGATTCCGGCTATTGCGCGGAGCACTTCGCTTCCGGTCCATGGGCTGGCGAGCCATAGCTCGGTGAGTCCGTCGGGCAGGTTCGGTGATCTAAGAAGCCCCGGCGGACGCGACCTGTTCGCGGCGCAGGCAATCGAACAGGCTTCCGGAGGGGACGCGCGCAACGCGTTCTTCGCCGCGATGGTGCTCGCGGGCTCGAACGTCCACTGCGGCGACGTCGAGCAGGCCTGCGCGTCGCGGGCATCAGTCGATGTCGGTCGGGGTACGGGCCCAGTCGTGAAAGGTCCGCTTTTCGCCTGGCACGGCGGGCCGGAGCTGGTTCGCGGCTTGAGGGTGGCACGCAGGGCATTTGATGTGCTTGCCGTCGGCGCGTTCGATCACCCTGAAAGGCGCTGCCTCGCCTTCCCTGGCACCGCAGGCGTCGCATGCCCCCAGGACAGCGGGTGCTGCTTCAGCGGGCGGCGCGCTGGCTTGCGGGGCACCTGCGGGGCGTGGGTCGGGGAGTTCGTCGTCGGCGAGCCGGTACAGCCAGCATCCGACAATGGACGAATTGACGGTGTCGAGGTCGCGGGAGAGGTGCTTTCGCAAGTCAGGAAGGGTCAGCTGGTAGTGATCCGGGTTGCTGAGGATCGCGTAGCAGCGGTCGGCGGTCTCGCGCAGCTTCGCGGAGCGGGTGCCCGGAGCGCGCTTCCCCGGGGGGATGGGGATCGCGGCGAGCATCGCGGTGATCTTTCCTTTTAGGTCGAGGTCGACCTCCCCCTCCTCCGGTCCGGTCGCAACCGAGTTCGGTGTCAGGGGTTCGGTTGCCGGCCGTGTGGAGGAGGTGGTTGGTATTTCGTCTTGTTGAAGTTCGTCTTGTTTTTGTCCGGCGGGGCGGACGCTCGGGCGTGCGATGGGCCGAACGCTGCGAGGTTCGGCGGGGCGTACATCGGGAAGTTCGGCAGGGCGCATGTCGCGATGTCCGCTGGAACGTACTTCCGGGAGTTCGGCAGAACGTACCTCCGGACGTACGTTCAGGCGTACTACGTTCTGACCTGTGTTTTTACTGAACTTTCCGGAGTTCGGTGCCGAACTTGAGCCGAGTTCGTTGCGGCGGCTGGCGTAGAACTCGGAGAGCGATTCCACGCCCTGGTAACCGTCCGGAGGGGTGAAGTGGACGACGTAGACGTTCCTGCGGCGCATCCCGTTGTCGTAGGTGCGCTGGAACTTGTCGATCGCGCCGAGAGCGAGCAGTTCTTCGATGTAGGTGTCGATGGATGCGGCCCGGCTGAATCCCGCCCATTCGGCGAGCAGCGGACGAGTAGGCCAGACCTGACCGTCGCCGCGTTTCTGATTGACGTGCATGGCCAGGTGCCAGTAGAGCGCCTTCGCGTGGTCGGAGATGCCGCTGAGGGCGACCCAGTCGCCGAGTTGCGTGTAGGGCAGGAGGCGACCTGCTGTGATCTCCTGCTGTTCGTCCAGTTCGGCGAGATCTGCTGCCGCGGAGGAGCGTGGCCGTTGCCTACGCGATCCTGATGTCACGGGTGTGGTCCTTGTGCTTGTGAGCACGGCACACCAGGGTGTCGCTTGCCCGTCGTCTCCGGGCTGTGTGACACTGGTTCTGCCGCGCAAGGTGCGTGAAGGGTGCTGCGCGGTACTGCTTACGGCCCGGCGCTTCGGAGTTCCCGCTCCTACGCCGGGCCGCAGTTCTTTCAGGAGGCTTTCGCCTCGAACGCCTCGTCTTCCGAACTCTGGTCGACCGGTGTATTGAAGAGGGTCCACCGCACGGTCATCTTGCCGTCGGCACCGCGGATCCGGGCCCGGCTGAGCAATCCGGCCTCTTCCAGTTCCTTGAACATCCTGCGGACCTGGTGGTGTCCTGAGGTGCTTTCCTCGACAACACGACCCATGCTCACGGCCTCGCCCTTTGACACGAGGAAGGCGAGGTGTCCGTACAGCCCGCGTGCACCGAAGGACAACGCAGCGTTGGCCGCGATCGGCTCCGGCACTACGACGAAGCCCTGTTCGTCGCGCTCCGCAGGCGATCGATCGATCATGCTTGTGGAGGTCAACTTCTCGGCCCCTTCTTTCCCCTGTTCGATCCAGCTGCGGAAACCATAGATGTGAAAGCCTTGCCCGGTGTGGGATCTTCGCGCCTCCGGCGTGTCACAGCACGCGCGGGGCGAGGCCTGTCCTGTACTTCGAAGCCGTGATCGCATGCTGGCGCACGGCGAAGGGCCGTGGCCGCGCTCCGGCCTGACCGCCTGGGCTGCGGTTTCGGAACCACCGATGCGTGGCGCGTTGACGCGCACGCGGCTGCCCGAGATCCGGGCTGCGGGCAGAATGCAGCTCGGCGAACGAGGAGGTTTGGGGCGTGGCGGTCGATCTGGAGATCCTGGTTGCGCAGGTGTGGAGTCCGGAGGTACGGCCGCTGGCCGAGGAGGCGTGGCGGGCTTACAACGCCGGCGCGATCCGGGCGAGCATCGCCGCGACCTGGTCGGCGGTGAGCGCGGACATCATCGTGAAGTTGGTCCGCTTGGCCGACGAGGACGACACTGCCGCCGAGGCCTTCCGCAAGCAGCTCGCCGCCGCGCAGGAGCAGGGCCTCACCGCCGACGGCGTGCGCGCGATGCAGCGGATCGAGGCCTCGCTGGTCGAGAAGGCGGTGGAGTTCGAGCTGATCGACACGATCGGCAAGCGCGAGCTGGACCGCATCCGCGAGGACCGCCATCTGTGCGCGCACCCCTCGCTGCGCCTGGGCGGCGAGGTCTACGACCCTCGCCCGGAGATCGCCCGCGGCCACCTGGCCGTCGCGCTGTCCACGCTGCTGACCCATCCGCCCACGCAGGGCCGCGCACTCGTCGAGGAGTTCAAGAACTTCGTCTGCGACCCGTTGTTCGCCCCCTCCCCCGCGCACATCCGGGCCACCTTCCACGACCGGGCCCGGACAGCCACCCGCGCGAACGTCATCAAGCTCGCCGCGCGCGCCGCGATGCTCGAGCTCGACCCCGACGGCCGGATGCCCGCGGAAGCACACGCCGACCGGATGGCTCTGGCGCTGCGCGCTTTCGCCGAGGCAGACCGCGACACCGTCCGCGACGCCGTGAGCCAAGCCCGCGAACGGCTCCGGCTGCAGGACGCCGCGGTCCAGCTGCGGACCCTGATCCGGATGGCCGACGACGACTACTTCTGGACCTCGGTCGACCAGTCGCTGGCCGATCATTTCCAGGCACTTCTCGAAGCTCCGGTCACCGCGGGCGAACGGGACCCGTTGCCGCCGGAGGTCGCGTCGCGGCTGGCCGTGGTCGGCAGCGGCTACGCCCGGGAGCGGCTGCCCGGCCTCGAACACCGTTTCGGCCTGCTCGGCGACCTCCACCGACAGCAGGTCATCGCCGCCCGGCCGTGCGAGTTCTTCGTGCCGAAGGTGGTCGAGATGCTGACGACAGCCCCCAGCTACCGCGCCGGCGAGCAGGTCGGCCGGCTACTGGTCCAGCACGCCGGATTCCTCTCGCTCGACACGCTCGCGGACGCACTCGCCGCGTGGTTTGGCAACGACGAATGCCGGAAATCCTCGGCCATGCCCGGCCTCGCCGTGCAGCTGGTGCACGCCACGGCTCACCTCGGCACTGCCCGCGGGGCGTTGTTCGCCGACTTTGTCGCCAAGAACGAGGACGTCACCGGGCCGGGCGAGTACTACAGCTATCCCGACCTGAAAACGGTGCTGCGCACCCTCGGCTTTCTGCCCCCGGCGACCACGCCACCCGGCTGACCGAGCCCTCTTGCTGCCCTTCGCGGGCTGGACGACGTCGCTACGGTCGGATCATGACCAGCATCGCCGCCGAACCGCACCCCGATGACGACGCCCGCGCGGCCGAAACGGTTCCCCCGCCGCCTGCGGCGCAGCTCTGGATCCGCGCCGGAGGCTGGCTGGTCCGCGCGGACCAGGTCGTCGCCGTCGGATACGACACGCACGAACACGCGCGAGGCACAGCCAAGCACGTCGTGGAGATCGCCACCGCTGGATCACGCGGTGGCGACGGCGATGTCGCCCCCGCGACGTACACCGTCGCGCGCGTCGAAGACGAGGACCAGGCCCGCCGGCTCGCGGACGAGATCGTCCAGCGGATGGCGGGCTGGCGACACCGCTACGGCATCCTCTCCGTCACCTCGAAAGGGAGCGTCCGGACCTCCCGGCCCCGGCCCGGCGGCACATCGGACGCCGTCGGCAGCAGCGGCGATGCCCGCCGCGGCACCGAACCCGGCACCTGATCCCCAGGCCAGTCCGGTTCCGGGCGTCCGCGATTGCTCGTCGGGCGGAGGCCTCCGCGTTTTTTCCAAGATTTTCCTGCGCGGCGATTCGCGGACGGGGGTCCGGCCCGGTGTAGGGGCAAGCAGGAAAGGAGGCCCCATGGACTGGGACCCCGACGCGGACTTCGTCCGAATCCCGCGCCCTCGCAGCGTGCTCAGGGTGCTGGCAGACCTCGTCGCGCTGCGCTTCCGCCGATCGGTCGCCCGCGAACGCGGCGCCACGATCGTCGACGCCGCGCGGGTGCTCAGCGCGTCCGGAAGAGCCGGGCAAGTGTGCAGCCGGGACGACGCCGGCGGCGAGTGGTCGGTGACGCTCGGCCCGTCGGAGGCGTGCCTCGAACCGCCGGAGGCGGCGTGAGCGACGACGCAGCCCCCGACGGCGAAGGCGACGGGGGCACGGAAGAGCCGGCGGACCCCTACGCCCACCAAACCGAGATCCCGTTCAGCCGCCAAGCATTCAAGGACTTCGTCGACGCCCACCGCGAGGAAGCCGTCCGCGCAGCGACCGGAATCGTCGGCAGCCGCGCCAGCGGAGAGGACGTCGCGCAGGTGGCATTCACCGAGCTGGCGCGGGCGTGGAAACGCAAGGGCGTCATGCGCGAGCCGCAGGCCTTGCTCTACAAGACCGTCATGTTCCGCGCGCGCGACGAACGCGCCAAGAACACCCCGATTCCCCTCACCGACGAAGCGCTGATCAGCAGAATCACCGCCGACCGCGTGATGGCGATGCCGGACTTCTCCCCCGGGATCGACGGCCTGTTCACCAGCATGGCGGTGGTCGCCGCGCTCAAGCAGCTGCCGGTACGCCAGCAGCAGGTCCTCGCCCTCCGCATCGGCCTGCGATGGGAACTCGGGGCCGTCTCGGCGGTCATGGCCTGCTCGGCCGACGCCGTCAAAAGCCTGCAGGAACGCGGACTGCGCACCCTGCGGGCATCGCCCCTGCTGACCGGGCACCGCACACCTCTGCCGGAGGCGCACCAATGACCCCCACCAGCGACACCGCCGAGGACCGCTTCGACGCCGACCTGATCCTCGAGCGCGCGCTCGCCGCTGACGAAGCCGACCTCGCCGCGCACGGACGCCCCCAGCCCACCCTCGCCGACCTCGCCGAAGCCGCTTACCGCGCTTTCGAGATCGGCGTCTGGGAGATGTCGCGCGACCGGCACGCCGAGGCCCGGACCTGGCTGTCCGCCGCCGTCGACAGCGGCATCGCCGAAGCCCGCCCGCTGCTTGCGATCTGCCTGCAGGTCACCGACCCTGTCCCGGAACGCCGGGCGGCTGTCGCCGACGAACACGACCAGCGCCTCGCCGAGACGCTCCTCAGCCTGGGAGAACAGCCGAGCGAGACCGCCGAGGCGACGCCGACGCCGATCTACGACGAAGTCCTGGCCCAGATCGCGGCGTGGGTCCGCCGCCGCGTGGACGCCGCGGACATGCCGCCGGCCGAACCCGAGGACACGTCCGGCCAGCGCGCGAACGAGCCGCTGCTTCGCGGTTCTGCCGCTGGGGTCTGGTCTGCGGCTGCGGAGCGGTACGGCCCGGGAACCGCGGGCATCGGTGCCTGGGCACTGCTGATCGACAACGTGCGCTCGGCGGACGTGTCCGTCCCGGCGTGCGCTCCCGACGTGCTGCCGCAGGGTGCCTCCCGCCGAGCTGCCTGGGCGCTCCCGGCTGCGGGTGCCGCTGCGGACGGGACCGAGATCAACCAGTTGGCCCGCGACGCCGCGGACGGAGATCCCGCAGCGGCAGCGGCGGCGCTGGAGCTGATCCGGCCGCTGGTCGTGCCGTACTGCCGGGCGAGCTTCGGCCAGCGGCACCCCCTCTGGGCGGCCGCTGACGAGATCGCCGAGGATGTGTGCCTGTCGGTGCTTGTGCGCCTGCAGGAGCACCGCGCGGACAGCGGGTCGTTCCTGCGGCTGGTGTACGCGATCGCGGCGGAGAAGGTCGCCGGCGCCGCGCAGGAAATCGGCCGCGCCCGACGGACCGGGATCGTGCACGGCCCCGGACTACGGCGGTGGGACCAGCAGGAGACCGCAACCTCGGCGCTGGACCTCGGCGATCGCCTGACGCGGCTCCTGTCGGCGCTCCCCCGCGCGCACCAGGAGGTGCTGATCCTGCGCATCGTCGTCGGGCTGTCTGCCGCCGACACCGCCGAAGCGCTCGGCATCTCGGCGGGCAACGTCCGCGTCACCCAATCCCGCGCTCTGACGCGTCTGCGGGAATTGGCGCGGAACCACGGCTGGTGAAGCACGAGCCGCCGCAGCCTGGCCCGGGAAAGGCGACCTGTTCTTCGCGGCGCGGACGGGATTCCCGACCTGGCTGCGCGATTCGGGCGGCGGCAGAACGACGCACTCGCGTCTCTTCGATCTCCGAGAGTTCTGCGCCCTTGCCTCCTACGGAACCCGAAAGGAAGGCCCGCTACAGAGTGCGCGCTGGTGGCGCAGGAGAACCGCGTGCCCCTCAGAGCGGATTGACATATGGGAGTGTCCCATATTTCTACGTGAACGTGGCCCGTGGTTCCGAGGAGGAGAGATGCCGAACAAGTCCTTGTCCGTCCAGCCCGAAGACCTGCCGCTGTGGGACCGGGGCGAACAGAAGGCGAAGGCCGCCCGGCAGTCCATGTCCGGATACGTCTTGAGCCTGATCGAGCGCGACAACCACCGCGGCGGCAGCGAGGGGCAGATCGTCGACGACGTCGGACTCATCGTGGTCCGCATGCATGCCCCAGGCCGGGGGGCGTGGCGGGAGTCGTTCACCGGAAAATGGGTCACCAGCGCCGACCCGGCTGCCCGCGACGCCACATTCGACCAGACAGGCTGGTGTGGCGTGTCGGCATCACCGCGGCCGGCCGGTCGCCTACCGCACGGTGGACGGCAACATCACCGGGTGCGGGGACTTCCGCCGCAAGTCGCGCTTCCCCGAAGCCGATTCGACGAGCATGCTGCTCAAGTTCGACACCGTCGACGACTTCGCGAACAACATCACCGACGACGGCTTTCCAGCGGACAAGGTCAAGGACGCCGCGGAAAGCCTGCAACTGGCGTTCGTCCAGCACCATTCCTCGTGGTGACTGGCGTCGACGCCCGCCCGAGTGCGGGCGACGATCAGCGGGCAGCTCCCCAGGCGATGAAGGCGGTCACCGCCCGCAGCGCGACCGCCACCGCCTGGCGGCACCGCCCTGCGGATCGCTGTTCCCCGCATTCGTCGCCCAATTAGAAGCCGCGGCCGGGGCCACCTGCTTGCAGCTACCCGGACCTGCGATCAGCCTTGCGCAACCTCGGCATCGCGCCCTGGCAACTGCGGCAGGTTGCGCCGGGAATCCCGGCGGACGGACACAGAACCAGGTTCAGCCGAGATCCGGTCGCCACATCGGAATGTCGGCGTCGAACTCGCCCTCGCGGACGTCGCGCAACGCGGCGAGATAGCCGACCTCGATCGACTTCAGGACCAGGTCCGCGACCGGCACCGGCCCCTGCTGGAACCCGAACCCCGACCACAGGTTCGCCACCGCACGGTCGGCGGCCCGCTCGTCTCCGGGATCAGCGCTGGTGCCGTGATGCAGCTGCGCGATCGCATCGGCCCAGCGGGCAAGGTCGTCGGCAGAGGCTCCGGGGGTGTTCGGCATGCGGTCATTGTCCCGGTTCGATCCGCGGCGGCGGGGGAACGGCGCGCACCGCTCCCCCGCCGCCCTCACAGTCCGGGTACTTGCTGCGGCGCGGGCACCACGGAACCGAGGAACGCCGAGCGCAATTCGGGGGGAACAGCACCTCTCGCGGCGCTGCGCGGAGTCTGTGGCCAAACGGGCGAGCGTGGCCTGCCGACGGGCGGTGAGCGCGGAATCGGGCTCGGTCAGGCATCCGGGGATCCGCTGCGGGCCGCCGCTGCGCGAGACGTCCGTCCTTGGCTGATCACGATCGGCGATGCTCGCTGGTGCTTGAGTTCTTCTCGGTGCGCCAACGAGTTTGCCTCGTTCACACTATCCATATTGGACGGTCCGGGCTCGCTGCGGGACCATCCGCCGGCTGGTCGCGGCGTCGGCGCCCGGCGACGTCTCCAGGCTTCAGTTCAGGCGCGGCGAGCACGGCGTCCTGGTATCGATCCCGTCCGCAGTTGGCGGGCGTCCTGACCGGAGTCACCGTCTGCACCTTGCCGAAATGTACGGATGTCCGTACAGTTACTGTACGGACATCCGTACAGAAGGGCGTGGAGATGCTGACCTACCGCACAGGTGACGCCGCCGACTGGGGCGGCCTGGACTACGTGATCTCGCTGACGCAGGATCAGGCGGACGCGCTGGGGACCGACGCGGGGACGGTGATGGAGTTCGTCGACACGATGCTCACCTCGCTCGCGGCCTGGCGCACCGGTGCGGACCCGGTCGTGCCCGAAGGCGGCCGGCCGAGCCTGAAGGCACGCCCGGTGTCGACCGGATCGGCATGGACGCTGTGGGCGCTGCGGGACCTGTCCGCGCTGTCCGCTCGGGCCGAGGGCGCGCTGGCCGCGGCGATCCGGGACCAGGCCGCCGCAGAGCTGTCGCACGGGGACCTGGCGATGGCGATGGGGGTGGCACGGTCGACGGCGCAGGACCGCCGCAAGGCGGTGCTGGGCGCTGAACCCGGGGCCGCGGAGATGTGGGCGCGCGGCGAACGGGCCCCGGTCGACGCGCCCGGGGCGAAAGTGCCGGACACGATGCGATCGTGGAGCGTCCCGTGGCCGGGATACCTGCCCGTGGACATCACGCCCGACGAGCTGCTCGGCGAGGGCCTGGCCGCCAGCGTCGCCGAAGGCTGGGCGGAGCCGTACCCGACGCCGTACGAGATCGACGACTGGTTCGAGCGCAGCGAGGCGGCGTTGGTGCCGTTTGAGTTCGACGACCGTCGCTGGCCGCTCAACCCGGCCGGCCGCACCGGTCGCACCGGCCGGAACCTGGGCAAGTGGGGCGAGAACGCCGCCGCCGACCCGATCGTCGTGGCCGGTCGCGGCAGCGAACGCCAGGTGCTGCTCATCCGCCGCCGCGACGTAGGTGCCTGGGCCATCCCCGGAGGGATGGTCGACCCCGGCGAGACAGCTCCGGCCACTCTCGTGCGCGAGCTGCGCGAGGAGACCCGGATCGACCTGACCGCCGTCACGCCAACGGTGCTCGGCCGCGACCTGGTCGACGACTGGCGCAATACCGACCATGCCTGGGTCGCCAGCACGTCCGCGCTGTTCCTCCTCGAGGAAACGCGGCCCGCGACCGCAGGCGACGACGCGGCCGACGTGCGCTGGATGCGCTTCCGCGATGTCGAGCAGCTCGCCGCCGACCTCGAGGGCGACGGCGGCCTCTACGCCCCGCACAAACCCCTCCTGCAGCGGGCTCTCAACCGCATCGAGGGCGAACCGGGCGACAGGGCGTGACCGCGGGCTTACGGGACGGCCGCGCTGCGCCGTGTTCGAGCCGCCCCTCGGGCGACGGTTCGCGCGGAGCGTCGACGTCCTGACGGGCACGACGACCGGAGGGGCATCGGTGTACCGCGCGAACCGAGCCGGGCGGCCGACCGCAGCAGCGGCGATCCGCCTGCTATCCAGTCCGACTGATGCGATCGCCGACCCGACACTGGCCGCGATTCGCGGCACGACGACCCTCGCCACCGCACAAGTGCTCAGCGCATCCGGCCGAGCCGGACACGGAGATCCTCGGCCCCGGCGATCACACGCGGCGAGCCGCCGGAGGCCGGCGACCTGCGCACTGTTGAGGCTCAGTCCAGTCAGCCGTTCAAGGCGACCGTCACCCAGTGCCGCGCCGCCTCGACATGCTCTCGCGCCAGCTCCGCCACGTGCTGCTCGTTCATCCTCGACACCGGGCCGCTGGTGGCGCGGACCGCAGCCACCAGCTGCTTGGAATTGGCGGCCATGCCGCTGTGCTCGACGATGGCCGGCACGAGGTCCAGCACCGCGGCGACGTTGGGGTAGGCGCACCAGGCGGACACCGGCTGCGGAAGTCCTGCCCGGCAGTGCCAATGCGTGATCGCGGCCCACAGCGCCGTCACCGAATAGCCCGCCGCAACCCTGCGGCCAGCCACGGCCCGCCGGCGGGGCGCATGGCCCGCGAACAGCTCCGTCAACCGCCGATCGAGACCGTTGCTGGTCACCGTCTCCCCCGTGGCGCCGGCGAATGCCTCGGCCAGCGCGATCCACGGCACCGACCGCTCGCTCCAGAACCGACAGGTACACGCGATCCATGCATGGATCACGGCTTCGTGGGCGAGGATGTCGAGAGTGCCGAGCGCATCCCCCAGCCGGGCCCGCACCGCATTCGCCGATGTCTCGTCGGCAGCCAGCGTGTCAATATCGGCCAGCGTCCGCGCAATGTCTGCGCGGACATCCTCGATGCTCCGACGCGCGGCCGGATCAAGCACAGTGGGCATGACGTGCAGAGTAGGCCGGGCATCAGTACATGCACATTCAGGCGACATCGGTTGACAAGCCGCTCGAGCACGATGGAGCAGATCGACTTTCGACGATGTACGTGGCATCGTGGCCGTTCGGAGGCGATGATGCGCGAGGTCAGTTGGTGCGCGGGGTTGGCAGGTGCTCGCCGAGATATCCCACGTACACCACCCCGGTTTTGGCGATGTCGTCGAGGAAATGCAGCCGCGGTGCCGGCGATTTGAACCGCTCCAAGGCGATGTGCGCGCCGAAGTAGGCCCTGCCGCTGCTGTCGGTTTCTGTGCTCACGGGGAAGTGGCGTGCCTCGCGAAAACGCTCGTTGCCGCTGACAGTTTCGGATTCCCGGAGTTTGACGATGTTCGCGCTGATCAGCGAGCCAGGTTGTCCGGTTCGGGCGAAGGCCAGTACGTCGGTGATTTCGGATGCGGCACCGCTGGCGCGCGCCGTGACGTAGGCGTCCAAGGTGCGCAGCGAATCCCATGCCTTGCGGCACCAGGCCGCCGCCTTCGGGTGATCGTCGAGTGCGGCGGCAGCGGCCGGGTCTGCGGTGACGATCAGGCCCGGCAGGGCTGCCCGTGCTTTGTCGAGCAGGTCCGCGAAGCTCGCGAAGACAAGGGGGGCCCCGGCGGTCGGCTCGTCGGCGACGGGATGTTCGCGACCGTCTGCCTGGGACAGCCGGGCGGCGAGGTGTTCGCCGATTCGTCGGCGCAGGCTGTCTCGTTCGGACTCGATTTCGTCGTAGGCCGCGGCGTAACGATCGAGTTCGTCCTGCATCGCGGCCAGTTGGGCTTGCAGATTGCCGGGATCGGCACGGGCGTCGAGCTGCTCGCGCAGCTGCCGATTTTCGTCGAGAAGTTGCGAGAGCCGGGAGTCGGTGGCCGTCTTCTGCTGTCGCAGGATAGTGATCTGGCGCCGTGCTTCCCTGAGTTCCTGCTCGGCTCGCGCGACATCGTGGGCCCGGGGGTCTTCGGACTCGATCTGCGGGAGGTTGAACGGGTTGCTCGTCCACCATTCCTGTGCTGCAGGGTCGTTGCGCCACCTCTCGGGAAGCGCTGTTGCTTGACGCCCGACGAGGAGCTGGTCGATGCCGACGGAGATGGCCGCGGCCACGCGGCCGGGAACGATGTCTCCCGTTACGTCGGGAAGTGCGTCCTGCTGCGGCATGTACAACCGGGCCTGGTTCTTGCGCATTCCGCGGACCCCAAGCCGGGCGTTGATCGCGATCCGCTCGGCCTCGTCGACGGCGAGTGTTTCGACCATTCCGGCCGAGTAGACATTCTCGGGCCAATCGCGCTGCGGCAGCAGCAGGAGCCCCGCGCCCCGCTTGGGGTCGTTGATGGTTCTGGAGACCTTGTCGGCGAACCCGTCGAGCAGGCTGGGCGGATTGATGTCGTGGCAGGGAACAACCCAGGGAAGGCCGATGACGTCTCCGGTGTGGTCGAGGGGGTCCAGTTCGTCGACGAGACCGATGACTTCGAGGGGGGCGGCGAACGCGGCGCGCCACGGCCGGGTACAGGCGGCGGCGAGCAGCCAGTCAACGCGACGAGAGTCGCTTTTGGCCAGCCGCAGCGTGAGCAGCGCGGCGAACTGATTGCTCCGGCTTTCCCAAGTGAACCGGAGATCCCCACGTCGAGAACCTGCCGCGCCACGCTCGGTCAGGTCGACGACGACGCAGGCGGGACGCTCCGCGACCGCGGCGGCGACCGCTTTGCGGACCGTGTCGAGAGGGCGGCCCTTGTCGATCAGGACGTAGCCGTCTTGCCAGATTCGGTACGGCACCCGAGCACACTCCTTGCTACGCGGTCAATGCTCGAGTATTCCGCAGCCGTTCGAGGCATGGCGGCGGAGGACAGACTGATGGTCAGCGGATGGAGCGGTGACTCGGAACGCTCATCGGGGGTGTGCCTGTAATCCCGGATTACAGGCACACCCGCCCGAACGGAGTCCTTCCCGCGTTTGTCCGCGTGGCGGCTTCCCGCCTGGCGGACTATGCGATGTACTCGGTACGGTACCGAGTACATCGTCCCAGAAGGGAACATCGCTGGTGCGACCATCCTCGCAGGTTGCCCACCCTGACGAAGACGGTGTCGAACGCTTCCGCGTCTACAAGCCCGTCGACTTTTCGCTCGCCGAAGCCGCCTATGCCATGCACGCCGTCGTCGACCCGGACCTTGCCAAGCTGGGCGCGCGGCAACGGGTGGGACGCAGTCGTGTTCCGGTCGTCCTGCGCACGATCGCGCGCGACGGCTGGCCTTCCGGTTTCCGTCCGCGGCCGGATCGGGTCGCGTACTGGCGGCGCTGGCTGCTCGAAGAAGGCGTCTACACCGTCGACATCCCAGAACAAGAAGGAGTTGCTCTCATGACCGACGTGAACCTCTGGGTTCCCGATGGTGCGCTTTACCCGCAGGGGTACCGGGCATCCTCGCTGAACCAGAAGGGCGGGGTGGGCAAGACAGCGCTGATCGCCGGGACTGCCGGCGCGCTCGCGATGCGAGGCTGGCGCGTTCTGCTGGTCGACATGGATCCGCAGGGGCACCTCACCACCGAAGCGCTCGGGTTGAGGGAAGTTCCGGAGAAGGAACCGGATCTCGCGGCTGCGCTGTGCGGCGAGTACACAGGCCCGATCGAGGATCTGATCGTCACCCACTCCAGGCCGCCCGGCGGCGGCCGGATCGACATCATCCGCACCACGCTCGACATGATGACCGTCATCAAGGCCATGTACCGCAGCCGGATGCGAATGCCGGAGAGGCAGCTCGACGACTTGCTCAACCAGCTGCCCGAGGGCAAGTACGACTTCGTCCTGACGGACTGCCCGCCGTCGTTGGACCTCCTCACCGACAACGCGCTTGCCGCGAGTCAAGGCGTGCTGATCCCCGTCCAGCTCGCGCGCACGTCGATGAGGGCTCTTCGGCTGCTGCTCGCGCAGATCGAAGCTTTGGAGGATGAGCTTCGGCTGCCCAAGCGAACCCTGATCGGCATGGTGCCGGGGCTCTACCGGCGGCCGCTGTCCGGCGTCGACCGCTACATCGGCGGACAGCTGGAGGAGCTCGGCCTCCCCGCCAAGAAAGAAGCTTCCGAGGAACAAAGTGACGGCGACAAGATGGAGCCCTTGCCGATCCTTGCCCACCTGCCCGACCTTGCCTCGGTGAAGGAGGCATGGCTCGAGGGACGCACTCTTCCCGAGTTCCAGCCCAAGCACGAACTCTCCGCACAACTTCACCGGATCGCGCTCCGGCTCGAGGTGGAAGCCGGCCTGGCACCGGCATCGGACTGGGAAAAACTGCAAGCCGAGCACCCACTCCCCTCGCTCGCTCCGCTGCCGACGAAGGAAGACAAGAAGAACGAGGAATCCGGTCGTGCCTAAGGACTTCGCCAAGAAAGACGTGCACCGCGCGGACGACACCCGTGCTGCCTTCCGCCGCCGCTACGACGACAGCCGGACGAACCTCTTCGATCTGGATCTCGACACGGCGATCCCGAACCCGTTCAACCCCCGCTACCCGGACGACCCCGACGTCATCGAAACCGCCGGTTCGCTTCGGGAAGTCGGCCAGCTTCAGCCCGTCGTGGTCGTCACCCGCGACGCCTTCATCGAGGCCTATCCCGAGCTGGACGGCGACGAGGAACGCCTGCCCGCCTACAAGGTGAACAAGCAGGGCAAGAAGGTCGCGGTGACGAGAGTCATCGTGATCGGCAACCGCCGTTACGAAGGCGCTCTGCTCAATGAGTGGACGAAGCTCGACGCGGTCCTCGCCCCGTCTGTCGCGACCGCAGCTGACATCGAAGACCGGATCCTGCACGAGAACATCCATCGACAGCAGCTCCCGCCGCTGTTGGAGGCCCAGCTGCTCCAGCGGAAGATGCAACGCGAGAACCTGTCGCTGCGCCAGGTGGCCAAGAAGATCAGCAAGACCCACACCTATGTGGACTCCCGCCTCGACCTGATGAAGCTCATCCCCGAGTTCCAAGGGCTCATGCAGCGCGAGTTCCCGATGGCCAGCTCCGAGCGAACCCTGAAGCTCAAACTGGCCCGGGACATCGCCAAACTCCCGAAGACGCGGCAACGCGAGATCTGGGAACAGGGCGCACCGTTCCACGTCGCTGTAATCCCGGATTACAGCACGGCACCCGCCAGCGCGACTGCCGACCCGGCGACGGCCGCCGCGGCCGTCTCCCCCGCTCCCGCCGCGCAGGCGAACAACGCTCCGACCGGAGGCAGCGACGAACGGGCGGCAACGGTGCCTCCCCCGCCGCCGTCCCCCGAGTCGGCCGCACCTGCGGCTGGGTCGTCTGCGGGCGAGCCGGCCGCGGCACGCAGTAGCGACACTGAGGCGCCTCCGAGCACCCCGGCGCCAGAAGCCACCGCGGAGCCGGAAGCCACCCTGGCTGCGGACAGCACCGAACGGTCCGCGCCGGAGCAGCGCTGGCCGCTGGCGCTAGAAGCAACCGACCTCAACGATCTCGCGTCGGCTCTGGGAGAAAAGCTCTCCGAGGACGAAGTCGCCCAGCTGGTCGAGCTGCTCATCTGACCTGGACTGCATCGCCTGTTCCAGGCACGTGATTGGGACCCGCTGCAAACGGCGCAGGGCCCGCGGAACTGTAATCCCGGATTACAGTTCCGCGGGCCCTGCGCCGTTTGCAGCGGGTGTCTACTCGGGCGGCAGTTCGGCCGCGATCTCCCGCGCGAGCCGTTGCACGATCTCGGCCCAGCTCTGCCCGGTCGCTTCCGTCAGCCACCGGATCAGGTACTGGTCCACCAAGATGTTCACCCCGGCCTGGCGGCTGCGGATTTCGTTCTGCCAGGCTTGGCTTTCCTCGATGGCGCGGACGTCCTCGGGCAGCAGCGGGGTCCGGATCGTCACGGAAAGCTTGCCCGGCCGGTTGACCCGTTCGATCAGCGCGAGCGTCTCGTCCGGTCCGCGACGCTCGCCGAGCACGGCCAGCGCCCGGATCCAGTCGTTGACCATCTCGCGCGGATCGATGACCGGCAGCGTCTGATCGCCGACATCAACTCGGGCATCGTCGGCTTTCCGGTGGCCGTCGCGGCGGAACCATTTGGCCATCACGAACCCGCCTCGTAACGGGAACGGCAGTCGTCGGTCAGAGCCAGCGGGGCGCTGAAGGCGCGGATCATGCCGAGTACGGCGGCCCGGCGAGCCGGGGTGATCTGGTCGAACCAGTCCAGCAGCTCCCGCCGTTGGATCGCGGCCAGATCGGAGGAGATCAGATGCTCGTCCGGCTCGAACCCGGCGAGGAGCAGCGCCTCGCGCGGATCGAGGCCCACCACGTCGGCGGCTTTGAACACGGTGTCCGGCCGGGTGCTCACCGGTTGTTCCACGCCGTCGATCGGTTGGGTCCCCTTTTCCAGTTGGCGCCAGCGGGCCTCCGACAAACCCGCTCGCCGGGCAGCCTCCCGCCTGGACAAACGCAGCTGCTCGCGAGCAGCCCTCAACCGGACGCCGAACGCCCAGGAACAGTCAACAGGCACAGAACACAGCATCCCATGCCAGGACCCCGCGCTGCGGGATGCGGACGCCGTACTCAGACCTTCCGCGACCGGCCAGGCCCACGTTCGTCCTAGCCGTCTTGGACATCACGAACGGGTCGGCCCGTCGGCCGCCGACCTCACCTCTGACTGGCCATAAATGGCGGGGCCCGAAAGGAGGCTGTGGTGGTGGGTGTAATCCGGGATTACACCCACCACCACGACCAGAGGTGGCGCGCACAAGCGCCGTGCATAGCCCCGTGCTCCTCCGTTACCGGCCTGCCTTGTCGCTCATCGGTGAAACTTCCGTTGGGCCACGGAACCCGCCGGCACTCCTCGACCGCGATTCGACGAGTTCCTCACTCAAGGTCGTCGTGGATCTTCATCTGGGCACCGACGATGGCCGAGCTCATGCCAGCCGAACAGGCGTGACCGGATGAGAGGCTCCCTTTCTCGCGAGGATCCCAGGTGTTGCTACAGCCCTGCCAGCTGCCCGGAGCCGCTTTCCCAATGTCGGGTGCCACCGAAGATTTCAATACGCAGCGTCCGGCCTTGTGCCCCCGCTCGCCCCGGCGCACACCGGGAGTCGTGGGCGAGCACGGCGGCACACCCGAGCAGGGCGAACCCGACCTCTGCGACTTCTGCGGCGCGGTCGTCGACGACGACACCGAGCTGTACGCGCTCGTGCCGGACTCCTCGGTCATCCACGCCCACGATCCCAAGTTCGACGGCAAGCGGCTGGTCAGCGCGTGCACCGAGGAACACCGGCACCGGCTTGCCGAGCAGTACCGGCGTCGCCCGTTCGTCGACGCCGAGCAGTGGGCAGGGAAGGTCCTCCGCGCCGTGGAGAAAAACCGCGGCCGGCGTATCGACGATGCCGTGCTCGTCGAGCTCACCGGGCTGACCGTAGACCAGATTCACGCTGGCGTCGCCTGGCACAGCGAGCGCGCCCGCGCGTTCCGGGACCGCCGCGACCGCGACGACGGTCCGTCGTACTGAATACTCCGGCGCCAGCTGAAAAGTAGGCGTGCCCTACTGAAATCCCTCGGGTGGCACCCGCCACCCGACCGGGCACCGGACGAATCGGCTTCGGTTGCCTGTAATCCCGGATTACACCTGTGCCCGGTGGCCGTACGGTCGTTAGGCAGCATTGCTGCAGGCCAAGGCCCCTGTCTGGACACACCCTCGCGGGATACACAGGATGTCACTTGCGGAACGGGGGATTTGAGTCATGGCTGTCATAGACTTCGCGAGTGGACGCTCGAGGCGAGGTCCGGGCGGCGGTGCAGCTGACTGCCGAGGACCGTACCGCACTTGACGCGGCCGCGAGGGGCGGGAACAGCCGTGTCGCGCTGGTCGCGCGGATCCTTCTGGAGTGCGCGCGCGGCGAGCCCGATGCGGCGGTGGCCGACGGGCTGGGAGTCAGCACTCGCACGGTGGCCCGTTGGCGGCAGCGGTTCCGCGACGACGGCGTCGCCGTGCTGGACGCCTCCGGAGGACCGGACGCCGACGACCTGGTCCGCGCCGCGTTCATGCCGGACGGCCCTGCGGGGTCGGTTCCCACGACGCGGTCGGCGGCGTCCGGGCTGGGGGTGTCGCAGGCGACGGTGTCGCGTGCCTGGCGCGCGGCTGGCGTGCGGCCGCTGCCGGCGGGGATGCTGATCGGCGATCCGTGGTTCCGCGGGCATGTCCGCGCGGTCGCCGGGTTCGCGGTTTTCCCTTGCCTGGGTGTCCGTCCCGCGGCACCCGGCGCGGATGATCCGCGCTCTTGCTCGGCGGCGGTGCGGGTGCTGGTGTTCTGGGTCGGCGCTGAGCCTGCGACGCCGCGTCGGCGACGGGCGGAAGACGAGCTCGTGATGGCGTTCGGCGAGAGGGAGCGGTTGTGGGAGTCGGCTGCGGGCTGGTGCGGTGCGACCGTTGAGCTCGCGGCGCGCGTCCGGGAAGAGCCGAGCGTCGGCGACGGGCGGGTGGACGGCTTGGCCGCGTTCGTCCGGGATCTGGACGACCGGCGTCCGGACGGGACCACGACCTGGGTCCAGGTGGACGTATCGGTGTCGGCGGGGGAGACGGGCGGGTTCGGGGGAGCGGTGCTCCGGTGTGCGCCGTCGGCGGCCACGTGGTCGGCGCTGGCGGTGCGCAGCCTGGCCGCGACGGCAGCGCTGGCCGAGGCGCGCGGGATCGACAGCTGTCTGTCGCGGATGGAGGCCGCGGCGGGGCTGATGCTGGCCGGGCCGGCGGATGGCGGACCGTTGCGGTGGCGGGAAGATCCGGAGCGGGTGGCGGGCATGCTGCCGCGGCTGCGGCAGCGCAGGCCCGGGGTGTCGCGGCGAGCCAGGTCGGAGGCGTGGAGCCCGGGAGAGGCGCTGGAGCGGCTGCGAGGCGGGTGTCCGGAGGGGACTGCGGATGATCTGCCGCCGTTCGAGCAGCTGGTGCTGGTGCGGCAGCGATCGGACCCCGCGCGGTGGGGAGCGGGCGAGGTCGGGGCGGCGCACGCGGTGCTGGCCGGGCTGATGCTGGACTGCGACGTCCTGGAAGCTGCGCTGTTGGACTACTGCCGCCGCCCGCATGTGGAGCTGGATCCGTGGCTGGTGGCGCGGCGGTTGGGGGTGGCGACGCCGCACGCGGTAGGGCAGCGCGCCCGGGCCCGCGCGGCGGGGGCGGCCGCGGGACGGCGCAGCGCGGCGAGCCCGATTTTGCCTGATCCGCGCGAGGCTGTGCAGCTGGACGCGAAGGGCCGGCGGCGGGACGTGGTGGGGGAGACGGTCGAGGGCTTGCTCGAGTTGTGGCGGGAGGACCTGGTCGACCACGAGCAGCTCGTGGAGACCCTGCCCGGCGCGGACGACCGGTTCGGGCTGCTCGCGTGGCTAGTGGATCCGGCGCGGCCGGTGCTGGTCGACTGGCGCCGTGATCGCCCGGGACCGCAGGAGCGGCATCGGGCCGCGGCCGACGCCGGGCTGGTGCTGCTGGCTGACCTGCGCCACCGGCTCCGCGACGAACAGCTCGCCTGGTACCGGATCGGGGTCGCTGGCGGGGCGCCGTGGCGGGTGCAGGGGGAGCCGTACGGGCGCGGGGCGAACGCGGCACTGCAGCACTGGAAGCGGCTTGAGCAGCGGATCCGCAGCACCGCAGGCCCCGCCGAACCTGCCGAGGGCGGCGGGCGGGAGCGCGGTGCGTGGTGGTCGGGCCGCGCCGGCGCGATCGCCGCCGCCGTCGCGAGCGTGCAGCAGCACTGCGAGGTGTTCGAGGCCGACGACGATCTCGGCCTGTACGCGTGGTGGCTGGCCGAGGACCCCGGGCCGGTGCCGCTGACCGGCTTCCTCCGGGACTTCTCCGCCGCCCGGTTCTGCGAGGACTGCCATGCCAAGCGGCCGATGGTCGTGCGCGACGAGCAGGGCCGCGGTCGCTGTCCCGAGCACGGCGGACATCGCGGCCTGGCCGAGGCGGCCGACGGGCTGGCGCCATTGGCGACCGAGCTGACACAACTGCGCCGCGACGCCCGGTGACCCGGGCGCCTCGTCCTCGACGGCGGGCGGCGGATGTGCGGTGGCGGCGGTCTTCGACGAAGGCGGCTGTAATCCCGGATTACAGCCGGCCGGGTGGACAACACGGGACGACGGTCTCTCCGGCGCCGGGGCTGTGCCTGTCCTGCCTCGGTCGCCGGGATGTCCGGCGGGGGCGGTCACGCGATCGGTCAGCGACCACGGACACCAGGCGGACACCGCCGGTGCGAGACGGGCGGACATCATGCGTGCGACCTGCTGTTTGTCCGCCCGCGTGTCCGCGCCCGCAGGCCAGTTGTCCGGCTGTCCGGCGGCGCGGAATGGCCGCCGCCAACGCGGTCGCGGAGCCGGACACGTCCGCCCGTCCGCCCCCGGACACGACGATGGTCGCCGGTCGCCGGTCGCGTCCGAGCGCGACCGGCCCGGGCGGTCACGCCAGTGCCGCCGGGGCGGGCGGCGGTGTCCGCCCGGCCGCCGGACATCCGAGGCGCTCGGCGGTCGACTCCGGCCGGGCATGGGACGGGGGATACGGCAGCGGAGCACGGGCCCCCACCCGGCGCTGCGGAAGGGGCGCGCCGTTCGTGCGGGCCTCGGCGGTCGGGATGCGGCCCCGCGTGCGCGGCTGGAGCCTGACCCCGGCGCGCGCGGGGTGGGTCAGCACGACCGCGACCCGGTTGGAGGCCGCTGTTGCGCACGCCATGCATGGGGCGGGACCGGGACATCCGGTGGTGCCGCGTCGCAGTGGGCCAACCCGGAAATGGTCACTCTCCGTCGATTTCCGGGATGCCGGGTTCGGCCCTCAGACCGTGTTCCGAGTTGTGTTTCCACGCGCGCTGCGCGCATACGCGCGTAGGAGCCGTTTTGTCAAGCTGACGACGGTGTGCTGAGTTCCGCCTGCCGACTTCACCCACGGTCACCATCGGAGCCGGCCAGTCCCGGCACACAATGCCCGGTCGACCTGCGGCCGACCCAAGCGATCGCCGATGGTGGGGTGATCATCCGGGCCTCGGGGTGCAGGCGCGGGCGGTCGCCCGAACCGGTTCGGGCCACGTCGCGGACCCGGGGTGGCAGGTGCCGCCGCCGGTCCGGCTGCCCGGAAGGCAATCGTCACTATCCGTGACGTCCGTGATGGCGTAGCCGCCGAGCTCATCGTCGCGCGGGCCCTGAAGCTGCGCCAGGCGGCCTGGATTGGTCTCGCAGGCGAAATGACACTCGGACGGCGGGTTGTGGCCGTCAGGGGCCGCCTCAGGCGCGTTTTCGGGGAATGTCGATCATGCGTCGTCCCAGCCGCAGGGTGCGGAACGGGTCCGCGCGCGGCGGCGATCATGCCGCCGACCACGAGACGGCGTGCAGGATGCGGCCGATCTGGCCGGCGACGTAGGGGTCGAGATCCTCCATCGGGGTTTCGCCGGCCGCGCGGACGAAACCGCGGCTCCGCGGGCTCAGCGACGCGAACTGGGCGTCGCTGAGCCAGGACACCGGGCTGGACAGGTCCGGTTCGTCGGCGGGCTGGACGGGCGGGGCCGCTGCTTTCCGGGCAGGCGGGTCGGCTTTCGCCTTCGCGTCCGGATCGTCGTCGAGCGGTTCGGACGCGCGCGGCGGACCTGGGTCGTCGGGCAGGTCGGCGATCGCATCCGAGTAGTCGCTGAACGCCCGGAGCAGCCAGGTCACGGTCATCGCATCGCGGGCCTTGAGCGCGAGGTACCGGGCCACTTTGGGCTCCGCGAACCGCAGCAGCGCCCGGTCGACCTCGGTCTGCAGCTGTGCGAACTGCTTGCGCTGGTGCGGCTTCGCGGCCGGGAGCAGGTCGATCCGCCGCAGGTCGGCCTGCAGCGCTGGGGCCGCGAGCATCGCCGCCGCGCGGGTACCGGCGGCCGGGTCGGTCGCCGGCCCGGTGCCGGGGTGTCCGTCCGGGTTCCGGGTCGGGAAATCGTCCGTCCGTCCGTCCGCTCCGGATCGCTGCGCGGGGTTCGTGTGCGCGTCCGGACGGACGGATTTTTTAGGGACAGAGTCATACGGACGGATTTGGGGCTCTGTGAGAGCCCCCTGGGCACCACTGAGAGAGCCCCCTGAGACGGCTCTCTCAGAGCCCCCTGGCGAGTTGTCCACAGGGTCGCCAGGGGGCTCTGCCAGAGCCCCCTGGTTAGGGTCGCCCTGGTCGTCGGCCTGCTTCTTCGGGCTGCGCTTGGGGTTGGACACACCCTGGTCGGCACGTCGGCGACGGGCCGGGGCCGCGACGATCTCCGGTCGCATCTGCGGGGTCAGCGGCGCCAGCCCGTTCTCCTCGCGCTCGCGGTTCACGTCGGCGAGCTGCTGGGCCGAGAACCAGCTGTGGGGGATGAGCAGGTCGTAGACCTTCGGGCGGTAGCGCTTGTCGATGTGCGCCGCCCGGGACTGGTCGCCGTAGCCGATGAGCTTGCGCTTGAGCATCGTCTTCAGGCGTCGTTTCACCGTCTCCGCGTCGCAGTGGCAGGCGCGGGCGAGCCGGGGGATGGAGCGGTAGACGCCGGAGCCGTCGTGATCCGCGCGGGCCGCCATGATCATCAGGATCATCCGCTCGTAGACGTCGGCCGTCGGGGCGGCTTCTTCGACCCAGGTCGAGGCCAAGTAGCTCATCGGGCGGCCTCCCGTCGGCGCGGACCGGCGGGCAGGTCTGCGACGCGGCCGGACGGCCGTTCGCGCGGGTGCGGCGTGCCGGGAGAAGCGGTCCGGCGGGGCAGTGTGGTGCTCATCGAATGGGGCTCCGTCGTGCGTTTGCGGAGCGCCACCCGGTGACGGCCGCCTCCCGAACCCCGGATTTGCGGGTTCGGTGCGCTACCATCGCGTCACACGTCATGTCCTGGCTCGGTGAGCGCAGGCTCGTGGTGGTGGTCCCCAGCACGAGACGTGAACGTGGGTGGCTAACTCACGTGGTTGTTGGAATGACCCCGTTGCAGACCGGGCAGTCGGACGGGGTTTTTCCATGTCCGGGGCTGTGCGGCTATCTCATGCCGCCTCCCTCTCCTCGGCGGCTCCATCCCCGCTCGCCTGCGCTGCGCGGCCGGCGAACCGCTCGATCACGGCATCGCGCTCCGCGATTACCGCATCGCGCTCCGCGACTGCGGCTTCGAGTTCGGCGGTGCGTTGCTCGAGCTCGGCGACGCGGGCCTCCAGCGAGGGCACGACGTAGTGCGGCAGGACCTGAAGCCACGGCTTGTCGTGGTACGTGACGTCGAGACGGTCGCCGCGGTCGAGCGCCTTGCGCACTTCTCCGCCGTTCCGGTACAGCTCGGTCTTCGTCAGCGTGGTCGTCGCCGGTGCCATCGTTTCTCCCGGTGATCCTCAGGCGATCGGTGTAGGGCACGGGGAACCTACCATCGAAAATTCAAAGTTTCCCGGGTAATACCTGGTCATCGGCGTGTCCGCCGGAGGTCTGCCGAAGACCGTCCGTCGCCGCGGAGCGCGCTCGGGCGGCGTCACGCCCCGTCGAAGCCGTCCTTCCGTCCCGGGAGGAGAGGACGCGGCGCTGGGCCGATCGGGGAATTCTCCACGCAAGTTGACCGGTATACCGGTCAACTACTTGCCAGGCTTGCGGGCGGCGAGCTACGGTCGGCCAAGTTGATCGGTATACCGGTCAACATGATCGGCGGGCCGGTCCCACCCCGCCGGCCGATCCGAACCCGGGCGGTCTGCGCAGACCGCCGCCGCGCGAGCGATGTCGCGCAGGCCGCCCGGATCCCAGTCCGCAAGCACCGAACCGCCAGAAGAGGGGCTCCCGTGTCTCGACCCGATGCCGCCGACAGCCACCAGGCCTATACCGCGCTGTTTCTCGACGGGCTCGCCGACTGCCTGGACCACCTGGTCGCGGCCTCGCTCGCGTCCGACGTCGCCGAACTCGAGTTCGTCCGCGCCGGCGAGGCGGACACGGCCGCCGGCCGCCGGATGTTTCTGGCCGCTGCGGACAAGGCCCGCGCCACCCGCGACTTCCACGAGCTGGCGGCCGCCGTCGAAGCCGCCCTCGAGCCGGCGGCCGCGTCGTGACCCGCCTGCAGCGCCGCCGCGACCAGCAGCGCCGGCGTCGCGTGCGCCGCCTGCGGCTGACGGCGACAGCCGCGCTCTCCGTCGCGTCCGTCACGGCCTTTGCCGCTGGCCTGGTCGTGCCCGGGCTGCTGGCCGCGGCCGCCGCTCTGGCGTTCGTGACCGCCGTCGCCCTGGACGGCCGTCCCCTCGACCCGAAATGAGGACCACCATGTCCGGCACCTCCCTGCCCGCGCAGCACAGCGACCGCGCCGGAGTGCTGAACTACGACTTCGCCGGCTACGTCGACCTGACGCTGTCCGAGCCGACGCCCTACGGCCGCACCGCTTTCGTCCTGACCGCAGGCGTCATCGACGCGGAAGCGGAAGAGTTCTTCGGGCGCAGCCAATGCCACTGGCTCGCGGGGGCGATCCACAGCCTGACCGGGTGGCCGCTGACGGTCGTCGACATCGGCGACGGCGAACACGGCTGGCGGGCGGTCCACACCGCCGCGATCACTCCGCGCGGCACGCTGCTCGACATCTTCGGCGAGCACAGCGAGGCCGTCATGCGCCAGGGCTACTTCGGCATCGGCGCGAGCCGGGTACGGCTGCGCCGCGTCGCCGGGGCGGACTTGCCCGGCGACGCCGTTCAGGACGCCCGCGGACTGCGCGGCAACCCGCTGTGGTGGACCGAATCCACGTTCACAACCCCGGCGATGCAAGGCCTCCTCCTGCACTTCGCCCGGCTGCTGCTGCGCCGCCACGGCTTCGGCCACTGCATCAGCCCCGCTGCGACCAGGCAGCCGTGACCCCGCGCCGACCAGGCCGCGACGGCAGCCGCGGCACCCGCACACCCGAGAGGACACCCGTCATGCGCACCATCACCCACGACACCCACACCGGCCCCGGCACGCTCCGCCTGCGTCTTCCGGCCGGGTCCGCGACCCTCGTCGCGGCTCCCGGCACCGACCGGACCAGCGTCATCCTCGCCCCGGCGACGCCCGGCGACCAGGCCGCGATCGACGCGATCAACCGGTCCACCGTCCTGCAGACCGGCGACCAGCTCTCGGTCACCGTCCCAGTCCCCGCCTCCGTCGGCTTCGCCCAGACCGTCGTCCACGTCGGCTCCGGCGACGTGTACGTCTCCCAGCGCGGCGGCGTGGTCACCGGCTCGGTGACGGGAGTGAGGATCGAAGGCGACGGAACGATCGTCGTCGGCTCCGGATCCGGCAGCGTCGTGTCCGGCGGCGGCGTCCGGGCCGAGGTGCGGGTGCCCGCTGGACAGCGCGTCGAAATCGACTCCGACTCAGCCGACATCTCCGCCGACGGACCGCTGGGCGAGGTGCGCGCCGACGTCCGTTCCGGGAACCTGCGCATCGACCAGGCCGACGACGTTGAGCTGACCACTCAGCGCGGCGACGTCGTCCTCGGGCGTGTCGGCAACGCCCGGGTCGAGACCGGGTCCGGCCGGGTCCAGATCGGCCGGATCGACGCCGGCTCCGTCCGCACCCAGCGCGGCGACATCACCGTCGATGCCGTCACCGGCCCGCTGTCCCTCGAGACCGGGTCCGGGCGGGTCCGCGCCAGCCAGATCAACAGCGGCTCTGTCCGCACTCAGCGCGGCGACGTCGTCCTCGGGCGTGTCGGCAACGCCCGGGTCGAGACCGGGTCCGGCCGGGTCCAGATCGGCCGGATCGACGCCGGCTCCGTCCGCACCCAGCGCGGCGACATCACCGTCGATGCCGTCACCGGCCCGCTGTCCCTCGAGACCGGGTCCGGATGCGTCCGCGCGCACCTGGCCGCCGCGGTCGCGCTGCAGGCGAAGACCGGCCGCGGCGACATCCAGATCACCGCCGAGCCCGGCATCGCCATCGACCGCTCCGGCCTGCGCACCGGCCGCGGCGAGATCCGCACCAGCTGAGTTCCGGGGCGCCCCGGGACTGCCCGCGGCGCGCCGTCCGGACCGAAACGAGGGGAGAACGACAGTGACTGGCATCCGCCCGCTCGAGCGGCGCCGCGACAACGCCTGCGCAGGCGAGCTGTGCGGCGATTTCGACGGCTCCACGGACCTGACGCTGCAAGAGGCGACGCCGGAAGGGCGCACCAAGTTCGTGCTGACCGCCGGCGTCGTCGACGAGGACGCGGAAGCGTTCTTCGGCCGCGGGTTCTGCCACTGGCTCGCGGGGGCGATCCACTGCCTGACCGGGTGGACGCTGGCCGTGGTCGACGTCGACCACGGCCAGCACGGCTGGCGCACAATCCACACCGCCGCGATCACCCCGGGCGGCACGCTGCTCGACATCTTCGGCGAGCACTCCGCCGCGGACATGCGCGCCGGCCGCATCCGCGACGGGTGGAGCCGGGTCCGGCTGCGCCATGTCACCGGAGCGGACCTGCCCGGCGACGCCGTCACCGACATCGACTATCTGCGCGGGGATCCGCTGTGGTGGACCAAATCCCTGTTCAACACGCCGAAGCTCCAAGGCCTCGTCCTGCATTTCGCCCGGCTGCTGCTGCGCCGCCACGGATTCGGCCACTGGATCGACGACGGCAACCCCGTCCCGCGCCAGGGATTCCCTCCCGGCAGCGAGGCCCAGCCGGAAGCGGGGCGATGAGGATGGCTGCCCTCCTGCTGGCTGACCAGCCCGTCCTGGCGCTGACCGTCCGACCGCCCTGGTCGCAATTTCTCGCCGCCGGGATCAAGAGGGTCGAGAACCGGACGTGGGAGCCGCCCCGCGGCTGGCGCGGGCGGCTCGTGATCCATGCCGGGGTCAGGCTCGACTACCGCGGTTTCTGGTTCGGCGCTCGGCTCGGCTACCGCGTGGACGAGGACGAGGTCGCCCGCGGCGAGTACCTCGCGGTCGCCGACCTCGCCGACGTCCACCGCCCCGGACCCGACTGTGTAGCCGACTGCGCCGGGTGGGGCGAGGCGGACTGCTTCCACTGGGTTCTGTCCGGCACCCGCCGCATCACCAGCGTCGAAGGGCGCGGCCGCCAGAAGCTGTTCGTTCCGCCGCCCGACGTGCGCGAGCTGGCGCTGGCCGCCTGAACCCCGTCGCTCAGAACCTCCACCGAAACCCGATCACCCCTACGAGACAAGGAAATCCCCATGAAGACCATGAACGGCGAGCGTGTCGCGAAGGCGTTGGCGCTGTTCGCTGCGGTGCAGGCGACGTTCTCGGACGTGCATCCCTTCTGCGACCAGATCCTGCAGAACGGCGACGACGCGATCGACAAGGGCAAGCCCGGATGGGTTGGCCGCAAGGCGTGCGCCCGTCATGTGGCGTCCTACTCGGCCGGTCAGCTCGTCGCGGCCGCAGGCGTGACGCGCGCGCTCGGGTTCCGAGCGCCGCTCACGGGACTGCTCGCCGGGACGGCGGTCAACGCGATCACGCACTACGTCATCGACCGCCGCGAACCGCTGAAGAAGTTCCTGGTGTCCGACCGCGCCCGGAAGCTGCGCCTGGTCGGAGCGGGCAAGGCCGGATACCTCGCGCATGCCACCGCGCAGCGCGGCGAACAGCCGGACGGCACCCCGATCGTCGACGAGGGCGGACCGGGGACGGCGCTGATGGAGTGCGATCAGGCGGCGCACCGGCTGATCAGCGTGTTCGCGTCGCTGACGACGACCTGGCTGGCGTTGCGCGGCAAGACAACGAACTCGCGTCCGCAGTGACCGCCTCGGACGCCGACTGACCTCCGCCTGGGCCGGATGCGCGAGCTTCCCGGCGACCCGCACCCGGCCCCGGCGGGGCTTCCCATTCCCGGTCCCCAACCAACCCGAACCGGAGCACGAATCATGTCATTCGCCAAGAAAGTCCTGTGGGGCGCGGCGATCCTCGGCGGCATCGTCTGGATCGACCACCACGGCGACGGACTCGTCGCCAGCGCCGACACCGACAACTCGCCCATCCCCGCCGCCTACAAGGCCCACTACGACGCCGCGGCGGGAACCTGCCCGCATCTGGACGCCGCGCTGCTGGCCGCCGTCGGCAAGATCGAAACCGACCACGGCCGCGCCCGGATGCCCGGCGTGCACTCCGGCGCCAACAGCGCGGGCGCCGCCGGGCCGATGCAGTTCCTGCCCGCGACCTTCCAGACGATGCGCAAGCGCCATCCGGACATCGGCCCGGACCAGTACGACCCGGAGACCGCCATCAAGGCCGCCGCGCACTACCTGTGCGACTCCGGCGTGGCCAAAGGCGACGTCCGCGGCGCGCTCTTCGCCTACAACCACTCCGACAAGTACGTCGCCGACGTGCAGGCCCAGGCCCGCGCCTACCGGTGAACTCCATCAGCACGAAGCCCTGGCACAGAAGGGAAAGCCTGATGTCCGAAATGGACCGCGCGCAAGACGCTCGGATCACGCTGGCCTGACGGCGGGGCCGCCGCGTGAACCTCCGGCGTCGGCCCCCGCGTCCGCTCACGAACACGACCCGGCAAAGCCGCGGCTGGAAGAAAGAGCCTCCATGTCGAACCCGCAGTCCTCGCCCGCAGCGGTGATCCGCGCCGGTCTCGCGGTAGTGCCCGCCGGCGGCCCGCGATGATGAACCGCGCCGCGGCGAAGCCCCGCACCGCCGTGCACCGACCGGCGAAACGCCGCCGCCGGTTCCGTCATGACGAGGACACCGCAGTCGACCTGTTCAGCGGGTTCGGCGGACTGACCCAGGGCATCGAGGCCGCCGGGTTCACGGCGATCATGGCCGCCAACCACAACGAGTACAAAGTCTCCGTCCACGAGAAAAACCACCCTAAGGCCGAGCACTGGATCGCCGACCTCGTCGACCCCGAGGCCTCGGACTACCACTCGGCACGCGACCTCCCCGCAGCCGACCTGCTCGCCGCCGGCGTCAGCTGCACCAACCACTCGCCGGCGAATACGCAGAAGGCCTACGCGGAAGGCCTGACGCTGTTCGGGATGCCCGACCCGGACTACGAAGCCCGGGTCACACGCTCGGAACGGGACCGCGCGACCGCGAACTGCGTACTGCACTACGCGCACACCAACCACCCACGGCTGATCCTGGTCGAGTGCACGACCGAGCTCACCTCGTGGGGCCCGGCCCGTCCCGGCAAAACGAAGATCGGCGACGGCACGACGTTCAAATGGTGGCTCCGACAGTTCGCGAACCTGAACTACGAATACCGGATCCTGTACCTGAACTCGATGTTCTTCGGCGTGCCGCAGTCGCGAGACCGCCTCTACATCGCGTTCTGGGACAAGAAACTCCCGGCACCCGACCTGGACCACCGGCCGGAGTCGTGGTGCGACCGGTGCCAGACGATCGTCGAAGCGGTGTGGACGTGGAAGACCGGCGTCCCGCCGTCCGGGTCGGTGCGCTACGGCGTCCAGTACCGCTACACCTGCCCGTCCTGCCGTCGCCCGGTGTTCCCGCCGATAACGCCGGCGATCGCCGCGCTGGACCTCACCAAACTCGGCACCCGCATCGGCGACAAGCCGGTCAAGAAGCACCGCGACGGCAGCACCGGCCCGCTGGCCGCGGCGACCATGGCGCGCGCGGAACGGTGTCGGCAGCGGTTCGCGGACTTCCCGGCGGTGCTCGTGCCCGGCGAAACCGTGCACGACCCCGAGCAACACCCGTGGCGGCCGTTCGCCGCACAGACCGGCAAGCAGGAGACCGCCGTCCTGTCGACCGGCGCGCTGATCGCCGCCGCCGGGAACACCTACGAGCGCCCCGGATCCGAGTGCCGGTCCCGCGACCTCGGCCGGCCGCTGTGGGCGCAGACAGCCACCAACGGCACCGCCCTGGTCACACCCCCGGCCGCGCTCGCGCTCGCGGTCGACAACTACCAGGGCGCGCCGCGCGGCGCGGCCGACCCGCTGCCGACGCAGGGCGGCTCGGAGACGCTGGGCGTGCTGTCGGCCGGGATCGTCCCGTTCCGGCAGAACACGGTCCCCACGATGCACGCCGAGGCGATGCCGACGGTCACCGCCGAGCAGATGCCCGGTCTGCTCACCGCCGCCGGGACGATCAAGAACAACGGGCCGATCAGCGAGGCCGGCTACCGCGCGCACCCGGTGAGCGATCCCCTCGGGACGATCGTGTCCTCCGGCGGGCAGTCGCTGCTGTTCTCCGGCTGGTACAAGCAGAACGGCAGCACCGGCGACGAAACCGCGCCGCACCCGCTGACCGACCCGCTCGGCACCCTCACCGCCCGCGACACCACCGCGATCCTGGCCGCCGAATGGCGCGCGGCGCTCGCCGAGCTGTCCCTCGAGGACTGCCACTTCCGCATGATGCTCACGCACGAGATCGGCCGCGGATCCGGGTTCGACGTCGACTTCCCCGGCCACCAAGGCACGTTCATCGTCTGGGGCAATGCCAAACAACAGACCGATGGTTTCGGCAACGCCGTCTCGCCGGGCGTCGGCACGTGGATCGGCGGCCGGCTGCGCCGCTCCCTGCACTCCTGCGAAGCGATCGCCTGAGCCAGAAAACCAACCCGGAAAGGAAAAGAGATGCACCAACCAGAAGCAACGCGGCATCAGCCGCCGGTCGCCGGCGTCTACGTCGCCGGCTACGGAGGCGGCCGGGTGCACGCCCTCGAACCCCGCCGCGCCGCGCAGGCCTGCGACCGGATGCGCTGCGGCGGCTCGCTCGCGGTGTCGGTGTGCGGAGACCCGGCCGGCCCGATGCCGGGCTGGGGCGCCTTCGCGTCCGGCGGCCCGCCGTCCGCCGGCCGCCGGAGTCTCGAGCGGTGCCCGTTCTGCGCGTGGGCGTTGGCGCTGGACCAGCGCACCGAAGCCGCCGAACTCGCCAGGCTCACCCCGACCGGGACCGACCTTGACGTGCTCACCCGGTTGCTGCCCGAGCCGCTGATCACGGTGAAACTCTGCGAAGCGATCCTGAACGCGGCAGAGGACGACGGCTGGGACCGCGACCACCCGCACATCCTGCAGCTGCTCGGGCACGCCACCGCCCACGCGCCGCGGATCCTGCTGCCCGAGGAATGCTCCGTCGAGGGCTGCGACCACGACCGCGCAGGCCGGACCCTGGCGTGCGGGGGAGCGGACGCGGTCCTCGGCTGCGCGGTGTGCAGCGTTGTTTCCGGGCCGTGGGCCGGCGACGGGGAAGGCCGGTATGCGGAAGAGTGCAACGTGCCCGTGCCGTGCGGGGTGCTGCGCACCCTCGCCGCCTACTACGCCGTCGCGATCGACGGGGGACCGGTCCCGCCGCGGACCCGCCTGGCGTCGCGGGACCTGGTCGCCTCGTCGTCCGCTGCGCAGCGGGTCGCCCGGGAGGACGCGTGATCACCGCCCGGGTCGCCGCCGTCGCCGCCGCGTCCGCGCTCGCGGCGACCGCCCCGGCAGGATGTGGCCCCGCCCCCGTCGGCGGGCATTCCCAGACGTCCCGCACCGTCGAAAGCGACCAGGATTACGAAGCCCGGCGGCCGCACGACGTCCCCTACGGGGCGGAGGTGACCTGCGTGGACGACCGGATCACGCAGTACTGGCCGCACACCGACGCGGGCCGCCGCTACGCCGAGTGGATCTGCTCCGCCGACGATCTCGGGAGGCTCAACGAAGGCCTGCGGCAGCGCGGCATCACCCCCGGCCCGGCCCCCGCGCCCCGGCCCGAGGACACACGGCCGTGAGCGGCCTGCCGACGCTGCCGGTGTGGCAGCGATTCCACACCGACGCCGGGGTGACGCACGAGGCCCTCGACGCCGCAGGCCGGGCCTGGAGGCTCTGGTTCGAGCCGCAGGGAACGCCCGGAAGCCCGCTGCCCGCAGGCTGGCGCTTCGCTCCGCTCGACGCACTCGACCAGACCGGCTTCATCGAACACCGCGGCGGCGCCCGGGAACTCGACATCGCCGCGGTGCGCATCACCGCCCTCTGCCTCCGCAAGGCGCGGGACCTTCCCGCAGGCTGACCCGCCGCTTTGTGGACCCGACCCCGTCAACCGCACCGAAGGAGAACGCCATGCTCGCCGAACCGCTGCCCACCGGATACCCGCACCAGCCGCACTTCCTCCGCGTCGAACCGGTTCCCGTCGGCGACCCCGGCGACCTCCGGTGCCGCCGCCTCACGGGGGTGAGCGAGACCCCGGGACCGTGGGTGACGTTCACGTTCGATCCGTTCACCGGAGACGAGTCCCGTCCGGAGCTGCCGAGTCTCGAACCGTTGGATCGTGCCTCGGCCCTGCGCGGCGAAGACCGGATCGAGTCGGCGCTGTGCGAGGCCGAGTGGCACGTGGCCATCAACCTGTGGCGAGCAGCTCGGGCCGAGCGGCGGCTGGAGCGCCAGGACTCCGGTCGGGGCTGACCCCGTCCGAGCGGGCCGGGAACCCCTGCGGCTCCCGGCCCGTTTTTGTCGGTCCTGCCTGGTACAACGACCCAGCACGGTGACAGCGGGTCAACGCCCGAATGCGAAGAGTGGAGAGGAAGCGATGACGACAGCGTGCGCGCGGACCTGGTACGGCCCGGTCGTCCTGGCCGAAGAAGTCGGCCTGGCCCGGTGGCAGTTCGACCGAGCCCGGGCCGCCGGGATGCTCCCGGAACCGGGGCATGCCCGCGGCTGGCTGCCCGAGCAGGTCGAGCCGGTGCGGGCCCTGGTCTCCGAGATCGAGCGCCGGTTCGGAGTCGAGCACCCGGTCGGAGCGGCCAAGTGCGCCGCCCGTTTGGCCGAGCGCCTCGGCCTGGCCGTCGACCCCGCCGACATCGCCGCCCTGGCCGAAGCGGGCCGCCTGGCCGTCGCCGACACCTTCACCAGGAAGGGCCGCACGCACGACCTGTACGCGCCGGGCGAGGTCGACGCGCTGACCGCGGACGAGGTCGCGGCGGTGGTCGACGATCGCCTGGCCTGGACCGCGGCGTCGATGACCTTCGACGAGGCGGTCGCGCATCTCGGCTGGCGCCGAGACGAGCTGGACCAGGTCGTCGCCGACCGGGGTCTGCAGCGCGGCCGGTTCCGCCGCTTCGCGCGCTCGGACATCGACGCCCTGGCAGCCGACACCGCGCTGTGCGACCGGCTCGCGGACGAGCGGCTGGTGACCGCCGACGAGGCGGCGCAGTTGCTCGAGGTCGCCCGCCGCCACTTCGACATCTGTGTCGAGGCCAAATGGATATCCCCCAAGCGCCACTACGAGAAGCTGGTCGGCCGCTACAGCACCGTCGACGTGCCGCTCTACCGCACCGGCGACGTCGACGCGTTGCTCGCCCGCCCGGACGTGGACTGGACGCAGGTCCGCGAGACGCCGAAGGGCAAGCGATCGCCGCTGCTCGAGCTGGTCGGCGGCCGCGCCCCGACCCGCGCCCAGGTCATCAGGGCGTTCCTCGAGGACTTCGGTTCCGAGCACTCGATCGAGATGTGGGCCTGGTGGGTGCCCGGCCCGGACGTGTGGGAGATCGACTGGGAACGGGTCGAGGGCGGTCCGGCCAAACCGGACGTGTTCGCCGCGATCCAGTCCCGGCCAGCGGTGGCCCGCTATCTCTGCGACATCCAGCTGCACTGCGCGGCCGGGCAGGCGATCCGGTTCGCGCGCGCGATGCTCGAGCCCGGCGCCGCCGTCATCCTGGACACCGAGACCACCGACCTGGACGGCGCGGTCTGCGAGATCGCGGTCATCGACGCCAGCACCGGCGCGGTGTTGCTCGACACCCTCGTCAACCCCGGCGTCCCGATCCAGCCCGGCGCGCAGGCGGTGCACGGGATCAGCGACAGCGAGGTCACCGGACCCGGCGTCCCGGACTGGCCCACTGTCTACAAGCGACTCCTGCGGGTCACAAAAGACCGGATCGTGCTGGCGTACAACGCAGACTACGACCGCGGCGTCATCACCGCGGACTGCCACCGGCACGGCATCAGCCGCACCCGCCTGGCCGACCGCAGCCATTGGGCCGACGTCATGGTGCCCCGGTCCGACCACGCCCGCTCCCGTCGCTGGCTGCGCAACGGCGGCGGGCACCGCGCCCTCGGCGACGTCCAGCAGACCCGCCAGCACCTGCTCCGGATGACCGCGCCGTGAGGGCGGGGTCACCCGTTCGTCGCACGGCACCGGTTTCCGTTGCGGCGCAACGGGACGGCGGAGGAGCATCACCGGTGTGATTGTCGAACCTGCGCGGTGGCGCGATCCCGACGGGCCGCTGCTGCTGGCGGAGTCCCCGTATGACCAGCAGCCGGTGCCCAGCCGCCCGAACCCGTACTGGCAAGAAGTCCGGTCGCTGCCGCTGGATCGCCTGGCCGACGTCTACGCGGGCACCGACCACGCGATTCCGGTGAAGCTCGACGGGCACTACTACCCGAAACTGGTGCAGACCTACGCGCACGCGATCCCGACGCCCGCTGACGTCGACTGGATCGCCGACGTCCTCGACGGCCGCGGCGTGGTCGAGGTTGGGGCCGGGAACGGGTACTGGGCTTGGCAGATCAGCATGGCCGGGGCGGACGTGCGGGCGTATGACCGCACTCCGTACTGCAGCGTGCCGGGCACGGCACCCGGACCTCGATACCACTCGGTCGAGCGCGGCGGGCACGAGGTCGCGGCCGCCTGCCCCGACCGTGCGCTCCTGCTCTGCTGGCCCCCGTCCGAGAACCCGCTCGCCGCCGACGCCCTCCGCGCCTACACCGGCGACCTGCTCGTCTACGTCGGCGAACACGTCGGCTGCAGCACCGCCGACGATGACTTCTTCGACCTGCTCGAAGACGGGTGGACCAGCCTCGGGCACAGCCCCCGCCATGTCACCTACGGCGGACTCCACTGCGGCGTCACGGCGTACCGCCGGAAACCCCCGGCGTGACGGCTCGCTGTCGACGTCATTGCGGCGGGCCGCCGCACCTGCAACACCCTTGAAAAAAAGACGGTCGGGACGCTGGTCGGCGCTCGCCGGAACGCGCAGGGTCGTCCGGCCCGTGCAGGCCTACCCTGGACGCCAGGCGACGAGATCGGAGAGGGCGGTCGCGGTGGGCGAGCTGACGCCGGCGGAGATCGGGGCGCGTGCCCGGTATTTCCGGGAGCGGCGGGGTCTGGACCAGGCGGTGGTCGCGGGCCTGGTCGGCATCGACAAGAGCCACCTCTCGCGGCTGGAATCGGGCAAACGCAAGTGGCACATCACCCGGCGCGGATTTCTGGAGACGCTGGCCGAGGTGCTCGGCTGCGCGGTGTCGGACCTGACCGGCCAGCCCTATGCCGCGGTCGGCCGTGCCGGGACCGCGGCGCTCGCGGTGCTGCCGCCGGTGTCGCGAGTGCTGGCCGACACCACCCTGGACGACGTCCCGGACCTGCCGGCCCGCCCGGTCGCGCAGCTGGCTCGGCTCGCCGCCGAGGCGAACGCCGCGTCCGCGGACGCCCGCTACGGGGCCGCCGGCCCGGATCTGGCGCGGCTGCTGCTGGAGCTGCACGTGCAAGCAGTCCGGGGCCAAGGCTCGGGCGTCCGGCGCGCGGCGCTGCGCGCCCTGGTCGAGGCCTGCATCGTCGCAGTCGGCGCCGCCCGCACGCTCGGCAACCTCGACCTGGCCGTCCTGGCCGCCGATCGCGGCCAGGCAGCCGCGGCCCGTCTCGAAGACCCGGCGCTGAGCGGGTTCGCGGCGATGTCGGCGGCGGTGGTGCTCACCCGCGCGAACGCCCACTACCGCGCCGAGCGGGTGCTGACCACGGCGCTGAACGCCCTCGAGCGCGCCGATCCGGGCGCGGCCGACACCGCCCCGGCCGAGGCGGCCGGGATGCTGCACCTGACCTGCGCCCAGCGTGCCGCCAAGTCCGGCGACGCCGACACCGCCGCCACCCACTACGCGGAGGCGCACGCGCTGGCCGCCCGCACCGGCGAACGCTCGACCCTGCATTTCGATTTCGGCCCGTCGAACGCCGGGGCATGGGAGCTGTCAGGGCAGATCGAGCTCGGCCGCGGCGCGGAGCACGCCGAGCAGTTCGCCCGCCGCCCCCCGCCGCTTTTCGTGTCGGCCGACCGGAAGGCGGCGTGGCTGTCCGACCTCGCCCGCGGCCATGCCCAGGGGTTCCGCGACGTCCAGGCGCTGCACCATCTGGACCTCGCCGACGCGGCGGCGCCCCGCCGGGTCCGGCACGACCCGATCGTCCGCGCGCTGGTCGACTCCCTCGACGCGCGCGGCCGGTGCCGCACCGAACAGCGCCTGCTGGACAGCCTCAAGGCCCGCGTCCGCGCCGGATGAGCCCGGCAGCTGCCCGGATCGGGTGATCCCGGCCCTGGGTTGCCACAGTGGCAACCCAGGGCCCGCGACCGGTTCTACCGTCGGGGCGCATGGGGGACATCGCCCGCGAACGGCTCGGAATCCGGTTCTACACCGGCGATCGCCGCCGGCACGCCTACCGCGTCGCCGATCTGGCGTCGACGCGGTGGAGGCAGATCCACCCGGTCTGCCATGACCTCGACGCGGTCCCGGCGGCGGAGTTCTTCACCCAGCTCTACCGGCTCGCGCACCCCACCGACGAGATCGACCCGTGCGAGCACGCGTCGCTGGGCGGCGGGTTCGACGCCTGCGAGCTCTGCGAGGCCGTGCTGCTGGTCCTCTCCTGGGAGATCGTCGTCGGCGTCGACGTCGTGGCCGTGCACGGCTGCCTGCCGCTTCCGCCCGAGCCCGGCGGCCGGCCGGTCCTGGCGGCCGCCGGCGCGTGAACAGCTCCGGCCCGCGCGGTGCCCTCCCCTCCCCGCGCGGGCCGGTCACTATCCGGCCCGGTGCCGCCCTGGATCTCGGTGCCTGTTTTTCGCCCCCCGTCTTGCTTGGTCGGGCCGGTGTTCGGGGCCAGTGGCGGGATTCCGGTCCCGTTCGGAAGCGGTCCGCCGGGGCGGACTGTGCCCGAGCCGGACGAAGAGCGGTCTCTCCGCGGCCGGGGAGATCGAAAGCCGCCGATCGGTACCGGCGCGGACCCTCGCCACGCTCCGGCAGGGCCCCGGGCAAAGCCTCGTTCGAGGACTTGCCCAGCTCACGCGACCATTGCAAACCTAAGTTAGGTTGTATACTCTAGGTTGATGGCACTGATCGAGATAACCAAAACCGACGCCAAAGCCATCGCCGCCGCCGTGCAGGCCAACGCCGACGACGACCGTCACGGACGTGTCACCGTTCCCGGCGGGCTCACCCTCGATTTCACGGCGGGCGTCGAGGACCCGTACGGCCGTCGCGGCATCCGGCTCACCCTGCTCCGCGGCCCTGAACGGGACGCCCCCAGGATCACGTGGCGCGACGGCCTCACGCGCACCCGCCTCGGCGAGGCCGCCGCCCAGATGGTCAACGACTACCGGCGCTCGCTGGCGATCGAATCGGCTGGCCGCAAGCTTCACGCAGCCCAGCTCCGCCAGCTCGGCACCGTCGGCGAACGCCTCCGCGGCCAGTTCGGCGGCTCCGTGCCCGGCAGCAACTCAGGCGCGGCGGTCTGGGACGACCCGGAGAAGGTGCGCCTGCTCGATCGTCGCGACGAGGCAATCCACCAGGCCCTGGCCAGCATCCCCGTCACCGGAATCCCGATCGCCGACGAGGAGATCACCGAGCTGACCGGCGCCAGCGCCCTCAGCATCGAGGGAATCCGCCGCGAGGTGCCGGACACGTGGTCCCCGGAGCGGCTGCGTCTCGACATCGAGGACGTGGCGCTGTTCCTCGGGGTCGGCGTGCAGGCGGTGCGCAACCACCGCACCGGAGGGCGCCTGCCCTCCGAGGACGAGACGCACGGCGGGCGCCCGTACTGGAGGCCGGAGACCATCGCCGCGTGGCTGGCACGCCGCCCGGGCGCTGGTGCCCGAACCGACCTCGCCGGCTCCTGAGTCATATTTCAGAATCCGGCGAGCCCGGCGACCGCGATCGCTTCGCGCAGGATGTCCGCGTGGTCCCAGGGCATGGCCTCGGCGAAGGCCTCGGCCAGAGTCATCCAGCGCACCGCGCGCACCTGGTCGCCGGCCGCTGCGGGCACCGGCGCGTCCAGCACGACGACGAAGGAATCGGTGACATAGCGGCCAGCCTCGTCGGCGCCCTCGTCCCGTGAGGAGACGGGCACGACGTCAGACACGCGGACCTCGACCCCCGTTTTCTCCCGGCAGCGACGCAGCGCGACGGCGAGGGTCGCCTCGCCCGGTTTGCACACGCCGCCGGGCAGTCCCCAGCTGCCGAGGAACGGCGCGCGGTCCCGCTGCGCCAACAGCACGCGGCCGTCGCGGGTCAGCACCACGAGGTTCGACGCATGGTGGACAGGCCTGCCCGTCGGCGGCTCGGCGGCAGCGTTCGCGACAGTGTCGTTCATAACGAATCTCCTTGTCCGACAACGTTTCCCGGAATTTCGGGCGTGCTTTCACCATCGCGCAGCGGGGCTGTGGCGACCAGGCGTTTCCTGTTTCCGGCAGGATCGTGAAACCGCGGAAACTTCCGGCGGCGGACGGCACGGTCCGGCCAAGGCGCTTCCCCTGCGGGAGCCGGGCGTCACCTTCGTGGAATGGCGAATCAGGACGGAACCGTGCTGTGGCAACGCTGTTCCTGCGCTGCCGATGCGTTCCGCTCGTGAGGAACGGCCGGCTGAGAGACGAGTTTCTCCCGCGAGGAACCCTTCGCGCGCCGGAGAGGTACGAAGGCCTGCCGCCGCCCCAGGGAGGCGCGCACCGTGACCGGCTTCGCGTCCCCGGCCGGACGACGGGCCGGACCGGCCGCCGGGACTGCCGAGGTTCCGCGATCGGGAAACAAGGCGGGTCGTGTTGGAAACAGCGATTGCTTCCGCTGCCCCGTCCTCCTGGGACAGCATCGGCACCGGGCCGATCGCGGCCCCGATCCCGCCCGACGCGATCGGCCTCGCCCGCCGCGCCGGTTCACGGTCGCCGCTTCGGAAGGCGAACCAGTGATCGGAAGGTGAATTAGTGACACGCTCCTACCTGGACCTCAGCATCGCGATCGGGAAACCGGTCGACGAGCTGGCGCTCCTGCGCGAGTGCCGGAGGCTGCTCGGTACCCCGGACTCCGTGCCGCCGATCAAATCCAGGACCGAGTCCCCGTTGTACCCGAACGGACACGCGCGCATCGCCCACCCGGTCTTCTGGGACTTCCCGGCCGCTTTGGCGATCTCCTGGGGCATCGACGGACCGATGATCGAGCTTCCCCGCGAGGACGCCACCGACGCACACCGCCGAAGCCTCAAAGCGGACCCGGTCACGAACGGATGGGCTGCCGCTGAAGTACAGCTGAAGCCGTTCGTGGGCTGGCCGGAGATTGCGCGCAGCGACGCGCGCGACTGCGATCTCGGTGCGTGGCTGATCCGCGAGCTGGGCCGGTGGCTGGACGGGAAACGGTTGCCCTGGCAGTGGGAGGCCAACGGCGCCAGCGTCTACATCCCCTACAGCACGGGATCGGCGAAGCTGGCGCTGCTCGGCGACGCGTCGGTCGGCGCGGTGACGCCCGAGACCGTCGCCCGGATCAACAAGCGTTTCCTGGCCGAGTGGCAGCGCGGCTGGCGCGGCCGCCCAGACCCGTGGGAAGGCGTGCTGCTGCAGGGATGGCGGCTGTGACGAACACCGCTGCCGCTGCCCGCGCGGGCGAAGCCCACGACGCGCTCGCCCGCGGCCGTGACCAGCTCGTGGGCCTGCTCGGCCGCGTGCACTCCGCGCCAAGCTGCTTGCCGGTGCCCGCGATCCGTGCGCCCGCAGACAGGGGAGGCATCGCCAAGGCCGGGGCGGAGATGTACGGGAACCTCTTCAGCGAGCCCGGCCGCCGCGCGCCGGAATGGATCGCTGCCCGCGAGTCCTGCACGCACGTCCCGGCCGATCGGGTCGACCGGGTCCACTACGTGCTCTACCGCTGGTACCAGCTCCTACTCGCCGCCCGGGGCCACATCGACGACGGGAACAAAAACTGGCCCTACGACCTGGACTGGTGCGCGGAGCGGCTCGCCGAGGAGATCGCGAGCATCGACGCCGAGATTCGGGACGCGCGGTGACCTTGCAGTGCCTCGGGTGCCGAGCACTCCACGCGGCATCTGGCGAAGTGCGTCGTTAACTGGGGACGTGCCCGCCCGGCCAGCGGCAAGGAGCCCGCCGCAGGCTGGCGCGACTCCGCCGATACTCCGCAGGCGTGCGGCGAGCGGGCCGAGGACGCACGCGGTCCTCGGCCCGCTCGCGAGATCAGGGCGCGGTGGTTTCCGGGTAGGCCCGGCCCCGCACGTGCACGGGTCCGACGGAGATGTCGACAGAGCCCAGGCACAGGCCAGCGAAGGTCACGGCCAACAGCGCACCGGTGAGCACGAGTGTCCGCGTGGTGTAACCCCAGCTGCCGAGGATCCGGCCGGTCAGGCCGATCATGTCCCGGGGAGTCGTCGTCGACCGTTCGTCGTTCCCGTCGTTCGGCGGAGCCAAAGAACCAGCCGGTTCCTTTTGCTGGTCGTCGTGCTCAGTCGTCCGCCGGTCGTCGCACGGTGGAAACGGGGCAGGGCCCCTGCCTACAGTCATCGTGTTGGTCCTGTCGGGTTGATGTTCACGGGTGGAGACACTGATCACCCAGGCGGACGAACACAGCGGCGGCCTCCTCCTGGCCGAGGAGGCCGCCCTCCGCACGCATGGATGACAACCGCGTCCGAGCCTATGAGCGCGCGCTCCCGGCCGAAAACCCGTCGCGCGGCAACCGGCCATGGGAGCGCGGTGAACGCCCTGCGCGAATCAGTCCGGCGGACACGGAGCGCTCGACGAACGGCGAACATCCTCCGGCCAGCGACCGTGATCCCGGCGTCGCGGCCTGTCGATCGGGCACGAGAACGACGGGCCCGGTCGAGCTCGGCGGCACCGGTCGGCGAGGACGGCGGCGCAGCGGGTCGCGAGCGGGCGCTGGGGCGGACAACACTGGCGGGCATGGCGACCGAGCCCGGGCTGGCGGGCCTGCCGGCGGCGCGGCGGGAGTACCTGCTGCGCTGGCTGGGCAAGGAGTACGGGGCCGATCCGGAGCAGGCCGACCTGCTGGTCCGGGCTGCGGCCGCTGGACGGTGCCCGGTGCCAGGTCCGGAACCGGGCATGACGCATCCGGCGCTGGCGGAGCCGCCCGGGACCACGCCGGTCGCGCGGATCCGGATCCGGCTGACTGCGGCGTTCGGGCCGCTGTGCGCGGCCTGCGGGAACATGCACGGGGACCTGGTCGACCACGACCACGGCAGCGGCCTGGTCCGCGGCCCGTTGACCGAACTAATTCGCTAGTTTTCGCAGGTCAGAGCACTTTCTGCTAGCGTCGCCGCGTGCATCGAGATGATCAGTTTGGTCGAGATTTGTCGGGGTTCGTCCTGCCCGACTCCGGCGAACTTCGGGCAACTGAGAACCCATGGTCTCCGTACGAGCTGCTCGATGGCGACGGTGTCGTCGTCGAGCCCGTCGGCGCCTTCTTCGCCGAGCTTCAGGCGCGAACCGCCTCGCCTGCGACCGTCCGCTCCTACGGTATGGATCTGTTGCGCTGGTGGCGTTTTCTCGGGGCATTCGGCGTCGAATGGAACAGGGCGGAGCGTAGGGACGCACGGGACTTCATCCGATGGATGCAGGTCGCGGACAAGCCACAGCGTGTGCACTGGCGACACCGCGAGGCCGACGGTGCCTGCGCGACGGTGCAGGAGCCGACGGCGGGACGGAAGAACACTCCCGGGTCTCCGAACACCATCACCGGCAAGAAATCCCCCGGCCCGCAGTACGCCGCGTCGACGCGCGCGCACTGCGAAACGGTGCTCCGCGCGTTCTACGACTTCCATCTCGACGAAGGCACCGGACCGATCGTCAACCCGTTCCCGCTCGACCGTTCCCGACGCGGCGGGCGCGCGAACTCCCACCACGAACCCGGCCAGCCCTTTCGCCGCGAACGAACCGGCCGTTACCGCCCGAACGTCCCGAAGCGAGTTCCCCGGCGCATCCCCGACGAGCTGTTCAACGCCCTCTTCGCCGCGCTGCGGTACAACCGAGATCGCGCGCTGCTGGCTTTCTGGGTCTCGAACGGCGCCCGTGCCGAGGAACTCCTGACCAGCAAGCAGCGCGACGCGCTGCCCGGAGAACAGCTGCTCGGCGTGGTCCGGAAAGGAAGCCGCGCCTACCAGCAGCTCCCGTCCTCGGCCGATGCCTTCGTCTGGCTGCGGCTGTACCAGGAGGAGGCGCGGCAGAACGGAGTGCCGCACGGGAAGAACCTGCCGCTGTGGTGGACGCTGAGACACCCGTGGCGGCCTTTGAGCTATGACGCGGCGCGCGCAATGTTCAACCGTGCCAACGCGATTCTCGGGTCGAACTACTCGCTGCACGATCTGCGGCACACCGCGTCGTACCGACTCGCGGGCGACCCCGAGGTGCGACTGACCGACGTGCAGTGGGTCCTCGGCCACGCGCACCTGACTACAACGCAGCTCTACCTTCCGGCAGGCCAGGACGAGGTGATCGAGCACGTCCGCGCTCACCATTCCCGGCTGGCGAAGCACCGTGAGCGACCTGCCGCGCCGCCCGCTGCGGGCTACAACCCCGACTCGCTCAAGAATCTTTTCGCACGCTCATGGTGATCAGCACACAGGCTGCGGCCGAGCCGACGTCAATCCGCTCCGCCCAGGTGCTCGCCGGCGAAGCGTTGAAGGCAGCCAAGGCGCGTTTTCCGCCGCGACCTTGTGAGGACGCCTGGCCCGCGACGAGCCAGCCTTACGACGAGGTCATGTTGCGGCTGAGCCAGCCGCCGCTGCGGGCCGCGAGCAACTCCACCCACGAATACCGGCGACGCGGTGTGAAGAACATCCTGCGCTGGCTTCGGGAGCAACCGGGCGACACCTGGCAGCAGCGCTGGAACGCCAGCCCGGCGGGCAGTTCGACCGGGGAACAGTGGAACAAGCTCGCGGCCGGCTGGATCGACTACAGCGCCTCCGACGCCGGCCGCATCCTGAACTCCGGCCTGTTCGCGCTGGTCACCGCGGACGTGCTCCGTCCCTCGCTGCGCTGGCAGCTCACCCGGACTTCCACCAATCTGCGCGCGGTGATCTGCAAGCACCGCGACCCCGAGGAATTCGCGAGGCTGGAGCACATCGTCGGGCCGGACGCATGGAGTTCCCACCTCGGACTTCTCGCCAGAAACGCCCTGGTGAAGCTGATCATCGCCAAGGGCGGCGGACTGGCCGACATCACCGTCGGAGACGCCCTGGAGTATCTGCAGGCCCTTCGCGAGTACCGGCCGACGACCTTCGGCCAAAGCCTGTTCTATTCCTGGCTGAAAGACCTTGGCCATCTGCCGCCCGACGCACCGCAGACGCTGCGGTTCCTCGCGCAGGCATCCGGCCAGGTCTCGGTCGAGCAGCTCGTCGACCGCTACCGCCCGCAGTCCCAACCGATCCGTGACCTGCTTGTGGAGTTCCTCAAGGAACGCCAGCCGACCATGGACTACACGTCTTTGGAAGATGCCTCCCGGACGCTGGTGCGGAACTTCTGGGTCGAGATCGAGAAGATCCGGCCTGGCATCGACACGCTCAGGCTCCCGCCCGAAGTCGCCGCGGCCTGGAAACAGCGCAGCCGGACAAAGGTCGTGCGTCGGCGGCTGCCCGACGGCTCGGTCAGCGAGACGGTGAGCGAGCGAGCCAACTACGGCAGCCTCATGATGGCCGTCCGCGCGTTCTACCTCGACTTAGCCCACTGGGCCGTCGAGGAACCCGAGCGCTGGGCCCGGTGGGTGGCGCCGTGCCCCGTCAGCGCGGCTGACGCCAGCACGTACAAACACGACAAGCGCGTCAAAGCCAAGATGGACCAGCGCACCCGCGAACGGCTCCCCGCGCTGTCCACAGTGGTCACCGCCGCCAGAGAGCAGTGGAACGAGGCCCGGGAAGGACTGTCTGCGCTGCTGGCCGCGCCGCTCGGCGGCCGGTTCACGTTCAGGGGAAAGACGTACACGCGCCAGAAAAAGGACTCGTCGACGGCGTTCCGCGCCTACGACGAATCCGGTCGGCGCGTCCATCTCGGGCAGGCCGAGGAACGGGCCTTCTGGGCATGGGCGGCGATCGAGTTCCTCCAGCACACCGGCGTCCGGATCGAGGAGATGCTGGAGACCAGCCACCACAGCCTGATCCAGTACAAGCTGCCCACCACCGGCGAGGTCGTCCCCCTGCTGCAGATCGCGCCTTCCAAGACCGACGAAGAACGGCTTCTCCTCGTCAGCCCCGAGTTGGCCGACGTCCTGAGCACAGTCATCGCCCGGGTGCGCGATCCGCGGACCGGTGCCATCCCGATGGCGACCGGCTACGACGTCGCGGAGAGAATCTGGAACCCGCCGATGCCCCTGCTGTTCCAATGGACATTCGGCGGGCAGCGCACGGCCGTCTCCCAACCGCTGATCCGCAAAGGCATCAGCGAGGTTCTCGAGCGAACCGGACTTACCACCGCCGACGGAAACCCCCTCGACTTCGCCCCGCACGACTTCCGGCGTCTCTTCATCACCGACGCGATCCGCAGCGGCCTGCCCCCGCACATCGCGCAGATCCTCGCCGGCCACTCCGACATCAACACCACAATGGGCTACAACGCGATCTATCCGACGGACGCGATCGAGGCCCACCGGGCGTTCATCGCTCGAAGACGCTCGCTCCGACCCGGAGAGGAGTACCGGACCCCCTCTGACCAGGAGTGGGACGCCTTCCTCGCCCACTTCGAGAAGCGCAAGCTCTCCCTCGGAACCTGCGCCCGGGCATTCGGCACCCCGTGCATCCACGAGCACGCCTGCCTTCGCTGTTCGCTTTTGCGTCCGGAACCCGGTCAACGAGACCGGCTGGCCGAGATCCGCGACAACCTGCTCGACCGGATCGCCGAAGCCGAGCGCGAAGGCTGGATCGGCGAAGTCGAAGGCCTCGAAATCAGCCTCGCCGGAGCGGAGGAGAAGCTGAGCAAACTCGATCAAGCCCCCAACTCCACCGTCACGGTCCTGGGTCTGCCCGCCTTCGGCCAGATCGCAGGGCGCTCCAACCTCTCCTGAACCTCCGTTCCACGGTTCGTGCGGAGCAAGGCGGAAAGTCCGGCTCTACGATCTTCCTCACCGCGAGAGAGGTGGGGGATCGGAATGGCTGACGGTGGAGATATCACGTCGTGGGCGGCCGCGGGTATCGCTGCGCTGGCTGCGGGTATCGCCTGGTGGCAGACGCTTCAGGCCCGCGGTGCCCGGCGTGCCGCCGAGGAACAGGCCGCAGAGGCCCGCGGCTCCCGGATCGCGGCAGAGAAACAAGCCGAGGCAGCCGAAGAACAGGTCGCGATCATGCGAGCCGAACGAGACGGACTGGATGCCCCCACGTTCAGTGTGTCGGCCGTCAACGCCCACCCTGAAGAGGCGAACTTCTTCGCAATCAAGGTCATCCTGGCAATGGAACAGGGCAAAGCGCTCGGTTCTCTTGCAGTAAAGGCCGCCGGCGAACGGCTTCACCAGAACGGACTGCACTACGCGGCAGCCGTCGGAGTCACGAGCGACTGGAGCGACGAACTCCTCTTCGAAGACGTCAGGCAAGGCCGGGAGATCATCTTCTACATGAGCGCCGACGACGGCTACGTCGGCACCTCGGTCAACATCGACCTCGAGTGCCGCGAACGCGACGGCGACCGAATCTGGTCATCCCACTACACCCGCACGATCGCCGAACCACCTCGGAAAAGGGGCTACAGAGCACGGTTTCCTCCTGAATAGGTCTCGGCTTGGCCGGACGGTCCTGCCGTCCGCACTGCCAGGACCGATCATCCATGCACGGCCTCGCGTGTAGTTCGGAGAAGGGCTGCTGTGCCGCTGGTGCAATACCAGGGTGGACCGGTGCCCGCACCCGGACGGCTGCCCCTACGCCGACTACCTGAACAGTCCGCCGGCGCTCGGGATGCGGATCCGCTACCCCAACCGCGGCCGGCCCGCGCCGGTCCCGCTCGATCCGGACGTCCTGCGCGCCCGTCGCGAACGCATCGCCGAATACGCCGCCGAATACGGCGAGGCCGCGTCGTGGTGGATCGAGGGATGGACGATCAGGCCCTGACCGCTCCGGGAGGACGCGGCCCGGTCAGCCAGCAGCGGGGTAGAGCTCGTCGGGGATCCAGGCGGGCGCGAGCGCGACCGTGCGGTGGCGGGCCCGCAGGCCGGCCAGGTCGATCGGCACGGTCAGCTCGTCAGTGTCGATCGCGTCGCGCCACTCCCGCAGCAGGGCGAGCACCTCGCCGTGGACCGTTCCCATGGTGGTGGAATCGCGCACCGGCGGCCCCGCGCTACACCGCAGGCCCAGAAACGCGGCATTTCCCCCGGTCAGCGGCTTTCGCGTCGCGGCACGCGCGGCAGCGGCAGCCGCTGACCGGTAGGTGGCGACGGTGCCGCTCCGGCGGCCCCGCTAGGCCCGCTACACCGCGGGCCTGCGGTTGCCCGCCGGTCGGGTGTTCGTGCCGCTACGGTGTGCGCATGGGTGAGGGGTCGTGGAACAGGGAGAACCCGGAGGGCGGGCGGCGTCCGCGCCATCCGCTGGCGGACTACATGGCGCCGGACGAGCCGTACCCGCCGGTCGAGTCGCCGGAGTGGGCGCCGCGGATGGAGTCGGCGAAGGCGGCGGGGCAGCTGCTTCTGCTGCATGTCCTCGCGTCGGTGATGGACGCGGAGCACGGCCTGGACGTGCCGGTGCACCTGACATCCGAGCAGGGCGCGGACGAGTCGGACGAGGACTACGCGCGGCGACAGGAGACCGCGGCGCGGGTGGCGCGGGCGCAGGTGTCGGGCGCGGACTGGTCTCCGCAGGTGACCGAGGAACTGCTGCGCATCCGGCCGTCGGACGCGCCCGCTGCGGTCGGGGGAATCGTGCAGGTGTTCCAGGGCTGGGCTCGCGACGCCGGCTATGCCGCTGACCTGGCCGACTTGCGGGACGTCGCCGAGGCGGTGCTGGACGCGTTCATGCCTCCGGAACGACGCGACCTGGCCCGGCCCGGGATGGACCTGCTGACCGGCCGCAACGCGCTGGGCCGGCCCGGCGACATCGACAGGGACGCGCCTCGGCTGATCGCCGGCGCGGACGCCGAGCCGTTCGAGTACCTGCACCTGGCCGTCGCGTTCGCGGCGGCGTTGTTCCAGGACCGGGCGTGCGTGCCCGACCCGCAGGCGGCGGTGCGGGCGCTGGCCGAGGACACGCTCGCCCGTTACGACCCGGACTACCGCCCTACGGTCAGCCCGGAACCGGGCCGCGGCCTCAAGCCCGAACATCGCCCGCCTCCTCCTGCGCCGCCGCAGGAGCCTTCGGGGCGCGCGGAGCGGGAGGTGACCGGTCGGGTGGTGTGGCGGCTGTTCGGCAACCTCACAGTCGGCGCGCGGACGGTGGCCTGCCCGGAGTGCGGGCGGACCCAGCCGCTGGAGATGACCGAGGACGGGGGCCTGCGCTGCGAGCAGGGCCATGCCTGGCGCGACCGCGAGTTCGGCGTGCGCCAGGTCCGCGCGTTCACCGCCCAGCACAATGCCGGCGTGTTCGTTGATCGCGGCGACCAGCTGGTGCGGCAGCCCTCGGGCGTGCCGTTCGAAGCGGCGGCCGACCTGACGTACCGGGCGGAGCTGGACGAATGGCTCGGCTGGCCGGGCGGGGACGCTCCGGACGGGCTGGCCGACGACGTCGACGCGGGCTGGCGGGAGATCACGTTGTACCCGGTTCCGGGCGCGCAGGAGTGGTGCGACTGGCTGGTATGGCGGGGGATCGCCGTGCCGGTCGCGCCGCCCGACGCGCCACAGCCCGGGGTGCGCGCCCTGCTGCCGGCGACTGCCGCGAACCGGCTGTGGCAGCTCGCGTACGCGCACCTGCGGTCCCGCTTCGGCACCATGGACTGGCCGAACCAGTCTGACCTGTTGATCGGCCCGACCCTGCCGTCCGCGGCCGAGCGCGCCCGGGTCGCCGCCCGGATGGCCGCGCCTCCGGACCGGCCGTGACCGGCGGTTCGCCGCGGTTCGCCGGGGCGGCCTGAGCGGGACCGGGACATACTCGGGCTCGTGGACGACGACGAGCTGATCGCCCTGGCCGCCTTGCCGGCGGCGTCCGACCCGATCACGGCGCGGACGGTGGCCGGGCTGGTGGCCGAGGAGATCGCCGCGCCCGTCGCCGCGTTCGATCCTGCGGCCGCCGCGGCCCTGGTCGCCAGCCAGGAGCATCGGTTCCGGTCTCAGCGGCCGGAGGCGCTGGCCGACGAACTGCACCGGCTGCGCGGCTGGAAACAGCTGGTCGCCGCTGCCCGGGCCCGGCAGTCCGGGGCGCGGCGGCGTCTGCTGGAGTCGTTCGGCTTCGACCTCGACGCGGCGGTGATCGGCCGCGCGCAGCTGCTCACCGAACCGGCGGGGACGTTGACCGGCGGCTGGGGTTTCGACCGGCCCGGCCCGCCGTGCGTGCTGCTGACCAGCCAGCTCCCGCCGGACCTGACCCCGTGGCCTGACGCCGGTCTGCCGTTCCCCGTCTGGCGCAGCAAAGCGTCGGCGGAGGCGGCCCTGGCGGCCCTGCGCGCTCGCCCGCCGGCCGGCTACGACGACATCGGCCGCTACTTCGTGCGCTGGACCTGTTTCCAGGCCGGCGATCCCGATGGTCCCGTCGTGCTCGACGAGGCTTTCTGGAACGGTCGATGAGCACGGCCGGGTGCGTGTCCTTACGCGTCAGCGAACTGGATCGGCGGTGCCACGCGCCGTGCACGGGATGATGAACGAACTCCACGGCCGCGAGGCCAGCGATCCCAGCCCTGTGCCGACCGGCGGCGAGTGACCAGGGCCGCAACGATCAGCCAGCCAGCGCACGCTCGTCGACGTCGATCTCGACCGGCCGGTGATCGGTCAGCTCGACGCGCTCGCCGTCGATCGTCACGACGATCTCGTCCACCGGAACCACCCGGAATCCGGTCACAGCGTCGCCCGCTACGTGGTGTGTGGCGTACCAGCGGTCAACCCGGCGATCCGGGTGGTTGTCCTTCGAATGGAAGCCCGTCGTCGGGATCCACTCGGTGCCGGTGAGGAGCGCGCAGTCCTGCATCCGGCCGATGCGGGGATGCTCCAGCCGGGCCGCGGCCTGGCGGTCGACCCGGCCGTCGTCGCCGAACTGGTAGGCGTGGTCGGGATGCTCCGGCACACCAAACTTTCCGCCGTAGACGTAGGGATCGCGGTCGTACCACTCGTATCCGTCGCCGACGATGATCTGCTGGGCGCCGAGGCCGTTGAAGTCGCCGCCGAGAAAGCCGGGGATGTCGTCGCGGTTGAACACGCGCAGCAGCTGGTTGACGTCCCGCGCGGCCCATGCTTGGTCGAACGGGGACAACTGCACCGAGCCGACCCGGACCTTGGGCCCGCCGACGTCGAGCACCGCGGCGATCGCGCAGTGCCACATTCCCGCGCCTTCGCGCATCAGCGGGTGCAGCATGCCGGGCACCGGCTCGATCCCCTCGCGCCACAACAGGCCGGTGTGGTGGATGATCCCGCCCACCGCGACCGCGGGCTTGCCCGCGACACTCCAGTTGCGCCCGGTCGCTTCCGCCAGCCGCCGCAGCCCCGCGATCGCGCCTGGTGCCTTGTCCTGCGCGGTCGCGAGGATCGGGAAACCTCGCCCGGCAGCCGCGGCTTCGGCCTCGCCTGTGGAAATGATCTCCTGCACCGCGACGACATCGGGGTTGCGGGCGCGGATCAGCGCTTCCAGACCGCGAAATCGTTTCTGATCGGCAGGTGTCTTGCTGCCGTAGAGATTCAGCGTGTTCACCGACATCAACCTGATCACGAAGGGCTCCCCGCCTCGGCTCCTCAGCACCCGAAGCTCGGCTGCCGCGCTGCCACCGTACGGCCTTCGCCGCGGGGGCGCGCACGTTCCGCGGCTCGGCTCCGGCGCGGACTCCGCCCTGGTCCGGTCCGGGTCTGGCACGCTGTGCGCATGAGCGGTGACACGGCCCGGGAGGCCGGCGGTCAAGGTGGGGACTGGACGCTGTGGGCGGCGGCCCATGCCTGGGCGCACGCGATGCGCGGGCTGGTCGAGATGCCCGATGCCGAACCCGGAACGTGGGACGTCCCGGAGGTCCTGGTGGCGTTCGCGCTCGCCGACTACGCGCGGGCCGAGGGCATCGCCGCGGTCGCCAGCCCGCAGGATCTCGCGGACCTGTCGCTGACCGCGCTCTACGGGCGGGCGGACCCGATGGGGCTGCTCGTGGCTCTCTCGACGGCGTCGCCGTCCGGACCGGCGGCGCCGTCCGAGGGCGAGCCCGGGCAGGCCTTGTTCTCCCGGCTGAAAAGCGAGATCGACGCCTTCAACGCCGGCGGCGTGCAGGCGGTGGTCGCCGACCCGCAGCGCATGGCGCGGGCGAAAGCCACCGGCGACGAATGGATCCGCCGTTGCAAGGACGCGCAGCTGCTGGTCGCGCGCACGATCATGGCCAGCGCGCGCGAAGCGGCCGATCTCGACGCGGGCGGCGGGGCCCGGCTGCGGCTGCTGGCCGACCGGGTGCCCGGGCACGTCAAGCTGAACACGGAGGCGCTGCTGCGCGCGGACCGTCCGGCGCCTGCGGCCGCGGCCGGGTCCGCGGAGGAATTCCGCCGCGCGCAGGAACGAGCCGAGGAGATCACTGTCGCGGCCGGGCACACCGAAGGCTGGCCTGCGGGCGCGGCCCGCCGCCTGCTCGCGCTGCTCCTGCTCGCCGCCGCGGGCGACCGCGGCGAGACCGTCGCCGCGGTGCCCTGGTCCGCGGTGCGGGCGCGCACCCTGCTCGACGAACCCGCCCGCCTGCTGGACTACCTCGACGCCGCTCTCGCCGACCTCGGCGCCGCCGACGCCGAACACCCGGCGGCCGGGGCCCTGCGCTTCGTCCGGGAACACCACTTCTACCCGGGCTGGGACTCCTCCGACGGCCTGTCCAGCAACCCCGGCCCGGACCCGGCGCCCCGCTTGTCCTACGGCTGGCCGGTCGCGCTGGAAGCCCTCGACCAGCAGCTGCTCGCCGACCGGGGCGGCTTCGGGATCGGCGACGAGGTGAGCACCACCCGGACCTTCGATCCCGGGCCAGTGACCGGCATCGTGCGGGGCGCGGCCTGGGAGATCGCCGCCCCGCCGGGCCGGCCCGGCCTGGTCGACCTCGCGCCCGGCATCCCGCACGCGTACGTGCTGGACTTCCACACACCCCGCATCAGGGGCTCGCACAGGTTCGAAGACTTCGGCATCCCCTACGACGGTCCCACCGAACGCGTCCTGGCGGGCAAATGCGTCCGCGCAGCGCGGCGCTGACGGCGAATAGTGGAACGCGCGGCACTGCCCTGAGCCTTCCGGCAGTCTCTCTTCCACATCAAGCCTGCCCTCGTCCGCGATCCGCGGCTGCGGCCGGACTTGAAGCTTCCGCTTCCGCGTCGCCCGGACGTTTTTGGGACAACTCCGTGCCAGATGCTGCGGATTCGGGCGGTAGCGGGACGGTTCGGAGTGTGCTGAGGAGATGACGGGTGTGGGAATGGCGGGCTACGCTCCGGCCGCGGTCGTGGCCGGAGCGTGGTGGTGCCGATTGCGCGTGCCGCTCGACGAACCGGGCGAGGCGTGCGCGGCCGTGGCCCGCGCGGCCCGGGATGCCGAAATGCCGCTAACGGCGGCGTTCCGCGGCGGACGCGGCGACGTCACCGAAGCCGTGCTGCTGCGCGCCCCCGACCTGATGCCCGCGGCAAGCGTGGACCAGTGCCGGCGGCTGGCCGATGCGCTGGCCGCGGACACCGGATGGCGACATCGCGGTCCGGACCGGCCCGATCAGCTCGTGGTGCCGCTGGGGCTGAGCAGGTTCGCCGCCTTCGACGGCGGGCTTCGCGGCAGTTCGGCCGACGATGCGGCGCGCCGACTGTTCGCTGCGCACGCCGCGAGGATGCGGGCGTGGCCGGTACGGCTGGTCGTGTTCCGTGCCGACGGCAGCGTTGCGCGCCGCGAACCTGGGATGCTGGGGCTGCCGGTCGGGCTGGGCAAGGCCGCCGAGGTCGCGGCCGAGATCGGGCTGCAGCGGTGGAGTGCGCTCGACCCGGTCGCCGACAAACACGTCGTCTTCTCCTGTTCGCAGCCCTGAGAGCGGGAATAGACGACACGCGATCGCGGTGTGCATTCGAAGGTCTGGCCGTGGAGCCAGCGCGGACGTCGTTCTGGACGCCGGCGTGCCCTGCCAGGATGTCGGCAAACAAAGGCGCAGACGTCATCGGCTTGTAGCGGACAGCGACCGGCTCACCCGCAGGGGTGGAGCCGCGGCATGCCATACCTTGGGGCCCGTGCGAGCCCCCACCCCCACATGTAGTCTCCGTTTTGCGCCACCCCCGGAGGCTGGGGAACGAGGGTTTCCCAGGTGCTGCGGCACTTCGGCCGCGCACCAGTTCAACAAGGGTGGTGAAAAGCTATGCCTTGCCGGTACCAGAAAGGGCCGGATCCCGCGAACGCGCTTCGCTGGATCGGCCCTGTCCTGAATATCGCGGGTGGCGCATTCCGTCTGGCTGCGGAACTGCTGCGTCACCTCTGGTTGTAGCTGGTCAGCCGGGAAGGGTTCCATACCGGGGTTGCCGCCCCACGTGGTGAGGAGCCCTTCCTGGGTGCCTTTCGCGGCCGTCACCATACCTGCAAAAGCCCGCGCCGGTGCAACGAGTTGCGGCTCAGTTCACCCGGCAGGCCACCGGGCACGGGCGTTGCGGCACTCGTTCCCCTGAACGCCGCGTTCGCCGCACGGGGTACTGGCTCACGGCACGCCGGATGCGGTGGGCCCGCGGCCGTGGTGGCGGCGGAACGATTCAACGGCGGGCTCGGCTTCGACTTCTACGACGACGTCGGGACGGACCGGGCGGTATTCGGCGCGGCCGCGGCCGAATCCGCCGGTCGAGGAGTAAGTGGCAAAGTCTCCTGCGGTCGTCCCGCGAGAGCCGGCATAGCGGCGCAGCGAGCGGTAGCGACAGCCCGATCTGGGGTCAGGTACCGGACTCGTCGCGTCGGGCTCGGAGGCGACCGATGACGGCGGTCTGGCGGACTTTCACCCAGGCGTCGGCGCGGCCGCCGCGGTGGGCCGAGTCGACGCGCTCGGACGTCACGTCCTCGATGCTCACGTCGACGACCCTCGGGGCGTATCCGCCTGGACCCGCTGTTTGAGTGAGAACGAGTTCTGAGGACCGGCGACTCCACGTTGTCCACGGAAGCATTCCGGCAACCCCGACACGGTGAGCAGGTACGCCAACACGGTGAACCTGGATTCGACTAGCTCCCTAGATACTTAACAAACCGGGTTTATCAAGTATAGGGTAGTAGAACACGAACCCAGGATGGTGAGCATGGAGGTGGTGATGGCAGTCCGGTTGAAGCTAGGCAGCTACGAACCCGTCGAGTCTGACCCGTTGGATCGCAGCTCGATCGGGTACTTCCCGCGGATGACCGAGGCCGAAGCGTGGGAGGCCGGCCGCGGCGTCTGGCGGATGAGCACCGAGAAGATCGGCCGTCAGAAGTTCGCGCTCATCGTCGCCGAAGGACGCGTCCGCGCGGTCGGCGAGATCACCGGCTTCACCGTCCACGACGACCGCGTCGCCCTCGAGGGTCGCCCGCTCGCCGAGGGCCACCCGGTCCGCGACGCCTACCTCGGCAAGAAAGACCCCGTCGCCACCGGCTCCCAGAACCCGGTCGGCTACTGCGACCTGCCCGAAGAGCAGCAGTTCGTCCAACGCGCCTGCGGCTGCGGCTGCGGCCAGTTGTCCGATCGCGACTTCCTGCCCGGCCACGACGTCCGAGCCATGCAGCAATACGTCCGCACCTACTTCGACGCCTCGCCCCGGAAGTTCCTCGACTGGGTCGACGGCCAGTTGACCGCCGCAGCGTCCTTAGGCGGACGCCACAAATGGCCCGGCAATCTGATGTCCCCCGAGATGTTCAATGAGGACGGCAGGCTCAAGTGGCCCGAACCGGCCACGACCGACAACGCCAACGGGGAGAACCGGCGTAAGGCTTCATCTGCTGGCACTGAAGTGACGCATGGCCAGTGACATCTCAACGGTGCATTTCACGAGCGGTTTCGTGCTCTATCAGGAACCCCGCAGCCACGCGAATGCGTGCACCGTCCCGGGAGGCGCGTGCACCGGAGGAAAGGACGGGTCCATGACCGCGCAGCGAAAGATCGAAGACGTCGTGTCCGGTGAGCAGATTGTGCAGGCCGACGGCCGGGGCGACCGCGTCCACGGCGTCGACCGCGACCGCGAGCAGGGCGCGGTGTTCGTTACCACCGACCGCCGACGCGATGTCCGCTTCGTCGTGGGCACTCGCGTCACGATCGTCTAGGAGCGAAACCGATGCCTGCGCTCACTCGACATGACGCCGGCTCGGCCGGCGCCTGGCTGCACGACGGGGCCGGATTCACGCTCGACCGGGCTGACGGCGCTGGCCGGGAGCCGGTCGGGGCGTGGGCCGAGGGCGACTTGGGGTATCGGACCGTCGCGGGCGTCCTCGGCGACTTGCTCGCTCCTGCCTCCCACGCCACGACCGCGGAGTCCTTGCGCCGCAAAGGAAACCGACACACGAACGCACGCCGGAACAATGTGAGAGGTTGCCTGTGATGACCGATTTGCGGTATGCCGCCCCGGACCCCCGGACGTGTGATCAGGAAGTGACGTGTCCTACCTGCCAGGGGGCCGGGACCTCCGGCCCCAGCCCCATTGCCCCCGGCGGTGTCGGGACCTGCGGTACATGCAGGGGGCGGAAGAAAGTCAGCCGGCAGCGGGCGGACTTCGAGAACAGCAAGCCGAGCCGGAGGGGCGCGCGATGAGCCGGGCGCAGGGGAGGCAGCCTTGGTCCGGTCAGGTACCTGCCGGTCTGTCCGTCACGAAGCTCGACGGGCTCGGGTGGCGCGTCGTTCACACCGCATCCGGATTGCCGCTGCACACGGCGTTCTTCCACCGCGAGGCCGATATCGGCCCGGCCTTGGACGAGATGGGCACCCTCGGCATCGACTGGAATCAGCCCGTCGACAAGGTCCGTGCCGACGCCGACTCGGCCGCCGGCAGGCGGAACGGCGGAGAAGGACTGGTCAAGCGCATCCTGACTCCTCCGGAGGAGCGCGAACGTCGTCGCCGAGTGGCCGCGAATTCCACCCGATACCTGCGGACACTCGAAGCCGCGGGCGAGCAGGTGATCGAGCAGGCGTCTCACGGCATGGCAGGCACGGTCTACGTTCTTACTTGTGGCTGCCAGCGGCTCTACAGCGTCGACATCATTTTCGGCGAACCGGTCGAGGACCTGGCGGTCCGTTGCGACCGGCACTTCGACCTGACGGTGCCAATCACATCGACGGACTTCGCCGTGATCCGCCGAGAACTGGTCCGCGCGTCCACCGCCGACCCGCCCGTCGTCAGCGATGCGTCCACGCGATCGGCTCCGGAGTCGCTGGCCGAGGCCCGGTCGTGAACGCCTGGCGCAGTCCTCGCCAGGTGCTCGCCGAGTTCCGCGAGGATTGGGCGTCTGCCGGCGAGGCCCTCGAACGCAACCGCCGGCGGAACGCCCGCGAGCGTGCGCGGGCCGAGGCGGCACCGCAGGAACCGGCCGAGGCCGATGAGGCGGCGATCGCGGCTACTGCGACGATCGCCGGGGCCGTCGCCAACATCATCGTCAACCAGTAATCGCCCGCGCCCTCTTTCCCTGTATGGCAACGAAACAACGCACATCTGACGCCTTCTCCAGCAGTGAGGACAGCACCATGACCAATTCCCTGGCCAATCCCGTCGCGGACGTCCTCGACGGATTCGGCGTCGCCGAGCAGGTCGCCGCGGAGGCCGGGCGCTGGCTGCAGGAGATGATCGACGACGCTTGCCGCGGATGGTCCGAGGAGTTCCACCGCGCCGCGATCGTCGAGCACTTGCGCCACGCGTGCGGCTGCTCGACCGCGACCGCGCTGGCCGCGCTGGACCGCATCGAACAGTCGGTGTTCGGCGGGGCTCGGGTGCCGGCCACGGACGTCCGCGATCGCTTCTGCGCCACGGACTCGGCAGTCTGGGACCGCGAGCTCAACCGGCACTGGTGCCACGGCTGCCGGAGCTGGACCGGCTCCGACATGCACGTCAACCTGCTCGGCCCGCTGTGGTGCCCGTGCGGGGAACGCCTCGTCCCGTAGCGCAGCGCCCGCCTGCCGACCTGACTCGCGCCGACCGGAAAGCGCACGCCTGCCGCTGAACTCCCCGTTTTCCCGGCTCGTGCGGACGGGAAAACGGTGTCCGGGCCGCAGCAGCAGTTGGCTGCCTGCCGTTGTAGGGTCTCGCCCTCGATGACATGTCGATCTTCGTTGACCAGCGGTTTCTCGGTCATCTCACGACGGTGTCAGCCAAGATCAGTCTCAAACCGGCTGCATTTCCTCGCCCGGACGGCCGACACGGCCCGATCGTTCAGGTCGCTGACCTGCGGAGTCTCAGTTGATCTGTCGTCGACGACGTCCGTGCGACATCGGTCGTGAGATTACGACACGAAGTTTGAGACCCTACAACAGCCGTCGTGGTTCCCGTTGAGGGCTAACGGAAGTCGCGAGAACCAGCGGAGAGCGACTTCAGGTCCAGGACGGAAATCTGGTCGGCTTGCAGGGATGCAGCGCCCTGGGAAACCTGGGCGGTCCCCCGCACGAGCAGGGCGGTGGCTCCGAGCAGCGCGGTGCGTTCGCGGTTCCACAGTCCTTGGCTGACGACGACGTTGACCATGCCTGTTTCGTCTTCCAGGTTGAGGAACGTGACGCCGCCTGCCGAGGCGGGGCGCTGGCGGTGCGTGACCGCGCCGCCGATCTTGACACGGGTGCCGTCCTCGACCTGCAGCAGTCGTTCGGCTGGGATGGCGCCGAGCCGTTCGAGGTAGGCGCGAAGGAACTCGACGGGATGGCTATCGGCGGTGACGCCGGTGGCCCACAGGTCGGCGGAAGCCAGTTCGAATGCCGTCATCCCCGGCAGGGCAGGAGCGTCGTGTCCGATCGGGAGGCCGGGCAGGTGCCCGGGGCGGGTGGTAGCGGCGGCTCCGGCGGCCCAGAGCGCTTGGCGGCGGTCGGGGCCGAGCGCGGTGAACACGCCGGCGGTGGCGAGGGCTTCGACGACGGGTTTGGTGAGCTGGACGCGGTCGGTGAGGTGCCCGATCGAGGTGTAGGGGCCGCCGGCGTCGCGGTCGGCGACGATCTGCTCGGCGACGGCCTGGCCGACGTGCCGGATCCCGGCCAGACCGAGGCGGATCGCGACGCCTCCAGCGCTGCCGGGGTCGGCCTCGAGGGTGGCGTGCGGGGCGGAGAGGTTGAGGTCGGGTTGGAGGGTGGCCACGCCGTGGCGGCGGGCGTCCGCCACCAGCGACTGCGGCGAGTAGAAGCCCATGGGCTGGGCGCGCAGCAGCCCGGCGCAGAACGCGGCCGGGTAGTAGAGCTTGAACCACGCCGACGCGTAGACGAGCAGCGCGAACGCCATGGAATGGGCTTCGGGGAAGCCGTAGCCGGCGAAGGCCTCGATCTGCTCGAAGATCCTGCGGGCCAGCGGGCGGGGGATGCCGGTGGCGTCGGTGCCGGCCACGAACCGCCCGGCCAGCCGCCGCATCTTCGCGGCCGAGCGTTTCGAGCCCATCGCGCGGCGCAGCTCGTCGGCCTCGCCCGGCGTGAAGCCCGCGCAGTCGCGGGCCAGCTGCATGACCTGCTCCTGGAACAACGGCACGCCGAGCGTCCGGTCCAGCGCGGCGGCCATCGACGGGTGCGGATGAGCCCAATTCTCTTCGCCGCGTCGGCGGCGGATGTAGGGATGCACCGACCCGCCCTGGATGGGGCCGGGCCGGATCAGCGCCACCTCGACCACCAGGTCGTAGAACTCCCGCGGCCGCAGCCGCGGCAATGTGTTGAGCTGGGCGCGGGACTCGACCTGGAAGACGCCGATCGCGTCGGCGTTGCAGAGCATGTCGTAGACCGCGTCGTCGGCCAGGTCCAGCTCGCCGAGGTCGACCCGGCGGCCGTGGTGCTCGGCGACCAGGTCGATCGTGTAGTGCAAGGCGGAGAGCATGCCGAGGCCGAGCAGGTCGAACTTGACCAGCCCGATCGAGGCGCAGTCGTCCTTGTCCCACTGCAGCACGCTGCGGTTTTCGGCGGTGGCCCATTCGACCGGGACGATCTCGCTGACTGGGGTGTCGGCGATGACCATCCCGCCGGAATGCACGCCGAGATGGCGCGGGGTGTCCTCCAGCCACGCGGCGAACTCGAGGACGTCGTCGGGGATGCCGTGCCCGCGCTGGTCCGGCTGTTTCGCCTGCGCGATGGAGCCCCACCGGTCGACCTGTTTGCCGAACGCGTCCTGCTGGCCTTGCGAGTAGCCGAGGGCTTTAGCGGCTTCGCGGACCGCGCTGCGGGATTTGTAGGTGATCACGTTCGCGACTTGCGCGGCGTGGAAGCGCCCGTGGGTTTCGTAGACGTACTGGATGGCTTCCTCGCGCCGGGCGGACTCGATGTCGACGTCGATGTCGGGCGGTCCATCGCGTTCGGGGGACAGGAAGCGCTCGAAAAGCAGATTCCACTTCACCGCGTCCACATTGGAGATTCGCAGTGCGAAACAGACCGCGCTGTTGGCGGCGGAGCCGCGGCCCTGGGCGAGGATCCCGCGCTCGCGGCAGAACCGCACGATGTCCCACACCACCAGGAAATAGCCGGGGAACCCGAGCTGCTCGATGATCCCGAGCTCGTGCTCGATCACGTCGTAGGCGCGCGGGTTGTTCGCGCGGGAGCCGTAGCGTTCGGCCGCGCCGGCGTAGGCGAGGTGGCGCAGGTACGCGGCCTCGCCGGGGAATTCGGGCGGGACGGGGAACGGCGGCAGCGACGGGGCGAGCAGGTCCAGCTCGAAAGAGACCTCGACGCCGAGCTGCGCGGCGCGCCCGACCGCGCCGGGGTAGCGGCGGAAGACGTCGGCCATCTCCGCTCCGGAGCGCAGGAACGCGACGTTGTCGGCGGGCAGCCACCCCTCCAGCTCGTCGATCGAGGTGTTCGCGCGGATCGCGGCGACCATGTCGGCGTGCCGGCCGCGGTCGGGATCGGTGTAGTGCACCGCGTTCGTCGCGATCGTCGGCAGCCCCAGGTCGGCGGCGATCCCGGCCAGCATGTCGTTGTGCGTCGAGTCGAGCGGCTGGCCGTGGTCGATCAGCTCCACCGCGACGTGCCCGGCCCCGAACCAGTCCGCTAGCCGCCGGACCTCGTCGGCGGCCGCGGCCGGGCCTTTCTCGGCCAGGGCGCGGCGGACCGCGCTCTTGCGGCAGCCGGTCGGGACCAGTACGTGCCCGCGCAGCTCCTCCACCAGCTCGTCCACGTCGTAGACCGGGCGGCCTTTCTCCCCGGCCAGCTGCGCGCGAGAGATCACCCGGCACAGCCGCCGGTAGCCCTCCAGGTTCCGGGCGATCGTCAGCAGGTGCGTCCCGGCCGGGTCCGCGACCCCGGACTGGCGGGCGGGCAGCCCCAGCGACAGCTCCGCCCCGAACCCGGTGCGCAGCCCCAGTTCCTTCGCGGCCTCGGCGAACCTGGCCGCCCCGTACATGCCGTCGTGGTCGGTGAGCACCAGCGCGTCCAGGCCATGCCGGACCGCCTCCTCCGCCAGCGCCTCCGGATGGTCCACGCCGTCCAGGAAGCTGAAGTTGCTGTGGCAGTGCAGCTCCGCGTACGGCACCCGCGGCTCGGCGCGCTCCGCGTCCGCCTTCGGAATCAGCCCGTCCGGGCGCCGGTATCCGTCCCGTTTGCGCGACACCGGCGCTTCCGCGGCCGCCCCCGGAGCAGGGGCGCGGCCGGACGCGAGCCGCTCCAGCTCCGACCACGACATCGGCCCGCCGTCGAACCCGGCCACGACACACTCCCGCTGCTATCCGGTCGCCGCGGGGAAGGTCGGCAGACATGCTGGTCGAACATATGTACCCGTCAAGGGATGCCGCGATCGTGCGCCTGACGTGGCCTGATCGCAAGATGGCCGCCCTCACACTGCGCTGAACGGGTGAAGGTCGCAGACTTCGCGGCGTGCGGTGGCCCGGGTTGTAGCACGGATCCGATGTAGTGGTCATGAGGTGCGAGAACGCGGAAGCCCGGGTGCGCCGCCTGCTGGCCGCCTGGCGGCCACCAGTTCGTCGCGCCGCGGAAACCCCGGGACCATCGAGGAACCTCGATTCGCATAGGAACGGATACCAGGCCGAGGCTGTGCAGGCGACGCTGCTCGTTCCCTCATTCGCTGCCCTGAACGGGTTGGTCCGGCCAACCGAAGAGCTGGAGATCCATACCCAGGGCGGAGTAGTTGTACCATTCGGCTTCGGCGGCGGCGAGGTGTTCGTCGGTGACAGGCTGGTGCCCGGGTGCTGGGAAGCCCGCAGGGGTGACTTCGTCGGCCTGCTGGTCGGCGATCTCCTGCGCGTGCCCTTTGATCCACTCGTCTTTGTCGAAGCTTCCGGTCGGGGGCATCGGGAGGCGCCTTTCTCGTGGCAGCGGTCGCCGTTGCGGCCTTGCCAGTGTGTCGCATCTGCCAGACGGATCCTGGTTCGCCACAGCCAGGAACCAAGGCGCGCGGACAGGGCTGCGGTGCCGGGCGTGCGGTGGACTTAGAAAGGCGGGTCTTCAGCGAATCCGGTCGTCTGCTGACGTTGTCGGTCCAGATTGCGTGCTTGGTGTTCCGGGATCGCGCGGACGGCCACTTCGGTCGAGTCGTTGTCGTCGACGGCGACCAGGGCGTAGCGGCGGCCGCGGGAGACGACGAGGTGAAGGGCCGGTCTCGGCGGCGGGTCGGGGAGAGGTTCGGCCTCGACGTTCTCAAGCGCCGCTTGGACGAGCCAGGCCGCGACGGCGACGGCTTCCCAGTGTCGTGTCCGGCCGGGGTCGTAGGGATTGGAGCGGCAGAACACTTCGACGTCTGTCGCGTGCATGGCAGATCCTTTCCGCGCCAAGAAGAAAACGTCGGTCGGCCGGATCCCCGTGCCGGCCGAGGCGTGGTGTGCGGAGCCGCGGCAGAAACGTCTCGCGGGCTTTCGTTCCGCCTGCCGATTCAAGGATGTGGCGGCTGAGTGGGCGTGGGACGGGTGGAAGGGAACATGTCGCAGGTGGCGCGGACCAGGGCGGCGCGGAGGAGGTCGCCGGGGGTGATGATCTGGGAGGCGAGCTCCTCGCGGTCGGGATGGTCGTTGGGGTAAGCGGCGAGCTCCTGGAGTGCGCGGGTGGCAGGGGCGCTGGCGTGGTGGGTGGCGCGCTGGAGACGGACGGCCAGGTGGTCGTCGAGCCGGACCTGGAGGCGTCCGGTCCACTTGCGGCCCGAGTTGTTGCGGGAGCCGAGGGGGCGTCCGGGGACGCTGGGGGCGGGGGGCCAGTTGTCGTGGTCCCAGCCGCGCTCGATCATCTCGAGGTGCAGGTGGCAGGTGATGATCGCGTCGGCCGTGTCTAGCAGCACCCCGGCGCGGCGAAGCGTGTTGCGCTCCTCGTAGAGGTCTTCGAGCGCGGCGCGACGCTCGCCGACGTCCTCGATGGCGGCGACCGCGTCGCGCCTGGGGCGCCACCAGCCGGCGAGGACGCGGGCGGCGTTGACGCGGGTCTTGAATGCCAGCGCGAGAACGAGGTCGGGCTCGGCGGCGACGGCGAATTTGATCCCCATGGACCGGCATTCTATCTTCCACGATAGAATAGGCCGTGTGAGGCCCCGCACGCCTGGGGCCGTTGCCGGTACGGTCCGATGTTTCCGCTGGTCGGAGACGGGGTCGCGGGACAGGGAGGGACTCTGGTGTCGGAAGAGCGGGAGCCGTGGGCCGGGCCGGACACGGAGGCGCACCGGCTGGTGCACCAGGCGCAGGCCGAGGTGCTGGCGGCGGCACGGCAGCTGCGCCGTGCGGCGCGGTTCGGGTCGTGGACGGGGCCGTGGACCGACACGGTGGAGCTGCTGCGCTCGGTCGCCACAGGCCTGCGTCGCCTGGAGGAGATCGGCGGGGCGGACCCGGCGGAAGCCGCGGAGTGGGAACCGTGCTACTGGTGCGGGCGCCCGGCCGGGGAACGAGTGCAGGGTCGTTCGGGGCACCGGCGGTGCGCGGTCCGCGCCCACGACGCCCCGGCATCCGGGACGGAGCCGGACGCGGAAGCGCTCACGCGATTCGCGCGCGCTGTGCAGCTCCGGTTCCCGGACGCGACAGGCCAGGAGATCGCCGAAATGTTCACCTCCGCCGTTGCCGACTCCGGAACCCAGGCCACGCACCTCGGCGCCGCCGCCCTCGAGGGCTCTGAAACCGAGGCTGCCGCCGCGCCCGCCGACACCACGGCGAACCGCAGCGCCGCGACCGCTGAGGCCGCGTCCGGCCAGCCCGCTCCGCAGGCCGATGCAGCCGACGGACAAGCAACGGAGGCACAGACGGGAAACGCCGCCGAGGCCGCTCCGGAAGAGCCTGCCAGGGCACAGGAGTCCGGCCCGGACGAGCGGGACCTGGACGAGCTGGAGATCGCGACCCGCACGATCCGTCATGCCGATGCGTTCCCGGACGCCACGGACGCCGACATCGCCGTCGGGTTGCAGCTGTTCCATCAGGAGCTGACGGTCTCGGGCACAGCGGTGCACCTGGTGCGGTCGCCCGCGCACAGCGGCAGGGTGCTCTACGACCGGCTGGTGGCCGTGAACGGCGCGAAGATGAAAGCCCCGGAGGCGCTGCGGAGCGAGAAGGTCTGGGCCATCACCGGCCCGGGCCACGCGCGGGGGGAAGGGCTGGTGCGGCCGCTGGGGTTCGTCAACAGCGAGCTGCTGCCGCGGGTGGGGCAGTGGATCACCCAGACCGACGTCAACGCCCAGTACCTGGCGGTGGTGGAGACCCCGCTCGGCGACGGAGAACCGCAGGAACTGGACCTGGCCGCGATCCGCGCCCTGTCCGATGCCGATCGCGAGGACGTGCTCAAGTCGCCTGGCTACGCACACGTAGCGGGCAAGCCGGATCTGTCAGGCGCGCCGGTGTGGGTGCGGGCATCACTGGCCCACGTGACCGCCGGGTCGTGGGTTGCCCTGCCGGTGGTTGCCTATCTGCGCAAGACCCACGGAATCCAGCTGCGCCTCGACGAGATCATCTACTGGGGCGCTGGACATCGCGGCCCGCGGCTGCGGGCGTGGGGCCGTCCGGTTCGCACCGCCCGCGAGAAGCTGCTGGGCATGGGCGTCGAGAGCCTCCCGGTCCTGTACGCGGCGCATCTGATCAAGGCGGTGTACGCAGGGTTTCTCGGCGGGGAGACCCGGAGCAAGAAGCACAACCGGACCGCAGACGGCGAAGCCAGCGGAACGCTGCGCCCGGACTGGAACGACATGATCGTGGCGACGGCGCGGCTGAACGTGTTCCGCGCGTTGGACAAGTTCGCCGCGCCCCTTGAGATCGCCCCGCTGGGCGGGGTCACTGACTCGCTGTGGTGGCTCGCGGACAACCCGGAGCCCTTCACCCCGGCGGGATGGGAGATGCCCGACAACCGCCAGCCTGGGAAATGGAAGCTCGACCGGCACGTCCAGGTGACCGAAGAGATCGTGGCCGCGCACGCGACCGGAAGCCAGGCCCGGCTGAACCAGGCGATCAAGGACGAGTGGGACCGCATGCAGGCACTGCGAGGGGATGACCGATGAGGCTGCTGCCCCCGGCGAAGATCGAGTCCTTCGGGGACAACCCGTCCTACCCGGAGGCGGTCGCCGCGATCCGCGCCGAGCACGGCCGCGCTGCCTCGCACTGGGTGGCCGACAGGCTGGGACTCAGCCAGCGGCAGGCGCGCCGGTACCTCTCGCCGCAGCCGCCGAACGCGCGGCGCCCGGACGTCGTCGCACTGGCCCCCCGGCTGCGCGTGGCGGAAGGCCGGCTGCGCCGCACGTTGAAGACGACCTCGGGCACGATCGAGGTCAACTACTCGCCCTCAGGACCCACCCGATCGGTCCCGGACATCGACGCGACCGCCGGGCTGCGCGACTACCTGACAGCGGCGGCGGACTACCTGGCCGACGGCGAGCGCCACCTGGCCGCGGCGGAGTTCGAGCAGTACATCCTGATCGGCTACGGCGGCGGATCGCTGCCGGAGGAGATGAGCATCGTCGCCTACCTCGGCGGGATCGACCTGGTCCTCGACGACGGCGTCCTCACCGCCCAGCAAGGCGACTTCGACGAACTTGACGACGAGGACGGCGACTGGGACGGAGAGGACGTTCCGTTGTTCTGATGTTCTGACCGTTGGCACCGCAACCTGCGGCAATACGGAGAGCCGAGTGCCGCTGTGCGGCGAAGGAAAGGGCGTCGAATGAACGACTGCGGACCGCGGCACACCGCCTCGGGCCAAACGCCGGCGGCAGCGGAATGCCCTGCAACACGCCTCACAGCCGACCAGATCGCCGAGATGCGGGAACGTGCGGGCAGAACGACGTCCTCGTTCATCGACCCAGCGCAGCTGGGCAGGGTCGAGCGTTTCGTCTCCGGCCGGCACAGGTGGGCATCGGCGATCCTCGGCAAGCCGTTCCGCCTGCGGGCGATGACCCATCGCGAACTGACGCTGCTCGACCTCGCTGCGCACGCCGAGCCTGCACCGCCCGAACCCGTCCACCGGGTCCCGGAGGAGCCAGGAGCCGCTTCCGTCGAGCCCGATCGTGCGGCCGCCGTCCGCGCCGGAGCGGCCGCATACGAGTGGGCGAGACTGGCCGCAGCGCTGCCGGTGCGAGCGTCGGTGGCCTACAACTACTCCGGCCCCCACCACTACGAGTTCCACGTTTCCGGTGCCGACCACATCATCGTGCGCGAGCCATTGCATCTGGGCCGCCTGCACCGGGCCGCCGGCCGTTCGCTGTGCTGGACGCCCTCGAGAGCCAAACACCTGCTGTTCGATCTCGACGACCCAACCAATCACGATCGCGTGCCGACCTGCAAACCATGCCTGCGAACGGCATACCGTATCGCCAGCCTCAACCCCGCCCGTTCCCTGCTGCATTCCCCCGAACTGCGCGATAGAGCACCTCGCCTCCGATGAGGCTTCTCCGCGCTATCCGCCAGCACGCCATGCGCGGTTCGATAGGCCAGCGGATTGGTTTGCCGTTTGCCCAGCGATGTGGCTTGCGGGAGTGGCCACTATCGGCTCATGACAACTGCTCCGCACGGTCCGGTTCCTGTTCAGACAGATACGGTTCTGCTGGTCGCGTTGCTGCTCACGGCAGAGTGCTACCTGCTTACCTCCGGCTACGAGGTCGGCACCACCATGATGGTGGCGGCGACAGCCGTATTTCTCGCCAACGCGGCGACAGCCCGCACCGCCGCGGCCGCGGCCCGGCGCGTTGTTGCGGTGCTGAGGCTTCTGGTCAACCAGTTCTCCCCGTGAGCGTCTGAACCCTGTTGCAGCACAGCAATTCCAGGTGCTCCGAGCATGCCTCCGAACAAAACACGGCGCTTCCTCGGAACTGGCCACGTGAATCGGTTCCGTCGCTGAGCCTATTGCCTGACGGACGGCATCTTTTCCGGCGGGGGCTCTTCGCGCGTCTCTGCTCAGCGAGTAGTCGGCTGCCCTGGTGCGCGTTGGTTCCTGGATGTCGTGAATTTCTCGGGAAACACGTTCGAGGCAACTGGAAACAGCTGCGCCGTTCCACTGTGTTCTTTCGCGAGAGATAGTCGGCGCAATGAACATGCTGTGCGCCGGGTCTGCCCGGATCCGGCCGGCGTAATGCTGCGGGCAGGCCGCGGTCGCACAGGTGCTTCATCGGGCTTGGTGCAGCACACCTATCGCGTTAAGGACCGCAGCGAATGCAGCGACTGATCGTCGGCTCCACCGCCATGCGACACCACCTTGCGGGCTGCCGCGAGCCTAAAGACCTGGACGTTCTGTCTCCTGACCGGGGCGACGCCGACGAGGCGTTCTGGCACGACCAGTTCGCCTCCTGGATCCCTCCCGGATGCGACCGGATCGCCGGTCTCGACGAGCTGTACACGCTGAAGGTGAGCCATTCCTACTGGGATCTCGGCGGCGGCAGCTGGGAGAAGCACATCGGCGACGCGGCGGCGCTCAAGGCTGCGGGTGCTCGCCTCGACCTTGAGCTTCACCGGATGCTCTACGGCGTTTGGGAAGGCAAGCACGGGCGCAAGCGTGTCGACCTGAGCATGGAGGCCGACGATTTCTTCGACGACGCGGTGCACCGCATCTACGACCACGACAGCATCCATTCCAGCGTCGCCTACGGCACCGCCCCGATGTACGAAGCGGTCCTGCGGGACGGCCGCAGCGTCGCGGTCGACATGGACAAGGTCCGGGCATTGAGCTTCGAGGACCGGCTGAAGCTGTACCGCGAGGAGATCTACGCGACAGCGCTGGAGCGGAAGGTGATCCCGAGCGGGTACCGGTGTTCGCCGCGGGCCGCCTACGCCTTCGCGCTGAAGCGGACGATCACGTCGCTGACAAAAGGCTGGTCGGCGCGGTTTCTCGTCGAGAACTACGACACCCTGCGGGCGCCGGACATCGACTACGTCGCCCGGCACCGCAGCAACTCTCACAAACTGATCCGACTGGACGGGTGACCATGGACAAAGCAGACATCGAAAAGGCGCTGGAAACGCACGGGGGAAACGACTCCTGGGAGTTCTGGGACGACCTGCGATTCGATTGTTCCAGCTCGGGCATCCGCGCTGTCAGTGTCGTAGAAGGACTCGGTCGCGTCGAGGTGCTGGAGTACACACGAGAAGACGCACGGGAAGGCGGGTGCCGGCTGGTGCTGCGCGTCGGCGAACGCTACTTCGCCAAACACGGCTACTACAGCTCGTTCGAGGGCTCCAACGTATGGGACGGCCTTTTCCGGGAGGTCTCGCCGGTCACGAAGACCGTCTACGAATGACGACGCAGGGCCGCGAGCGGCCGGTCATCGCGGTGCGGCCAATGCGGGCCGGACCTGCTGCAGCGGTCTCGGCGAGTTCGGGGAGCTGCGGGCCGCCGAGCCGCCCGCGTCTCCCCTGATCGATGCCCGACAACGCAAGGAGCGCCCTCATGCTGGACCTCGAGCCGTTCCGGACCGCCGAGACCATCCGCTGGGTGCGGCACACCGAATTCGTGCCGCACTCCGGCGACGACGGGAACCTCGTCACCGGCACGGGACAGTCGATCCCGCTCGACACGTGGACACCGCAATCGCGCCCACGGTGGAATCCCCGTTCGGACGAACGCGAAAACGTCGCGCGGCCGCCGGTCAGCGACCAGACCGGAATGGTCTCCGTGGATCCGGAGACACTGGACGACGTCCACTCGGCTATCCGGGCGTGGTGCGAGGCCAACCTCGGCCGCACCGACGTCATCTTCGACGACTGACCGCGTCCGCCGGACGCGCATGCGCAGCCCATGCGGACGGAGGCAGGATGCACGGCGTGCCCGATTCTTCTTCCCCGCCCGCGCCGCAGCCCGCTCCGGAGGACGAGGCCCGCCGGATCGGCGCGCATTTCGACCGTGTCCAGCCGCACCCGTGGGAAACCGCGGGATCGGACGTGTCGCCGTGGGGCCAGGCCCGGGTGTGCCGGGTCGGGACAGGGCGAGTGTTGCACGTCGTGGGCGCCAGCGAGATGGCCGAGCGGCTGCGAGACCTCTACAGCGCCGGCGCGATCGTGGGCTGGCAGCTGCAGCCCATGGATCAGTCCCGCACGCCGCTGGAGGAGTACGAGTCCGAGTTCGCCGCGATCGGGAAGCAGGACGGCGGCAGCCGCGGCTACCACCAGCTGCGGCAAGCCGGGTTTGCCTTCGGCGAGGAAGTCGCCGCATGCCCGGACGAGGCACTGCTGAAGATCCGTAACATCGGCCAGGCGACGCTGGACAAGATCCGACGGATCGTCGGCGGGCCGCCCGCCCCGTCGACCCGCGCCACGGCACCGGACCACCACCGCGAGCCGACGGCACCCGGGCAGATCCTGAACGGCCGGCTGAGCGCGTCGACCCTGGCCCGGTATCCCGACCTCGTCCGTGGGCTCGCCGCTTCCGGCATGCCGGCGTCCGCGCTGGAGACGATCGCGCAGTCCCTCGAACGCGAGGCCGTTCCTCCTGCGGACCAGCTCGTCACGCTGCTGCTGGAGACTGCCGGGCAGACCCGGCTGCTCGACATGTACCGCGCCACCCACCAGGAGAAGAGCCCGCAGTAGCACCGCTCGCAACCCTTCGGCGGTGGTTTCGGTGGTTGTGTGGTGTGGGGCGGAGCCCGTTTGTGTGGTGGTGGGGGTTTGGGCAGAACGTCGTTTCTATCTTCCCGGATAGAGTTGGGTGGGCTGGGTGTGCCGGGGTGTGGGTGCCGGCGGGCGTGTGCGGGGTTGCGGGGCGGTGGTGTTGGTCGGGGGAGGTGTGTGGTTGGTGGATGTGTTGCGGGGCAAGGGGTGTAGGTGAAAGTGTTGCGGGGCAACGGTTGTGGCGAAGCCACGACAGGGTGGGGGGTGGAATCGTTGCGGAGCAACGGTTTCCGTGTTTCTGCTCGGTGCGCGCAGCGCGCCGGGTGAGCCGGTTGTGCAGGCACGGCAACGGGTCTGCCGCTCGCGCAACGCGCGGGCGCAGGCGGAGAATCCGCCTGTTTTCTTTCATGCCAACGTATCCATAATGGACAGTGTGAAACACGTTGGCAGACAACATGATCCTTCTTTTAAGTCTCCACATTAGACAAATGATCCCTTAGGGAATCGTTGCGAAGCAATGATTTTGCCTTTGGATTGGGCGAAGCCCCAATCCCTGA
>NZ_CP091379.1:0-42237 GCF_021903635.1 Amycolatopsis sp. FU40 | reverse complement strand
TCCGGGCCAGGTTCTCCACGAACTCCGGGCGGTCTTCCGGCGCGCACGGAACCCGAACGAGGTGCCGGTCGATCGCCGCCGTCAGGTTCCCGACGGTCCAAGTCGCGTACTCCGACTGCACGTCCTCGATCGCCCGCTGCACCACCGCCTCGTAGTCGAGCTGATCCGGCGCCACCCGCAGGTCAGGGTGCCCGGTGCGCTCCACTTCGGCGGCCGCTTCCTCGACCCGGTCCAGCATCGCGGCCAGCCGGTCGGCGCGCTCCTCGGCCCACGACCGCAGCGCCTGCGGACCGGCCTCCGGGCCCTTGTCCTTGCGCGTGTCGAGCGTCGCCATCTGCGCGATCGCCTTCCGGGCGGCCGGGCTCGGCTCGCGGCCGTGCCGGTCCACGTACGCCTCGACCAGTTCGTCCACGCGCTCCTCGACCTGGCTGCGCCGGGTCGACGCCTCCGCGACCAGGGACGGGTCCACGCCCATGATCTCGCGCGCTTTCCCGTCCGGCCGCCAGGCGAACACAACGCCCAGCTCCTCGGTCATCTTGTCTTCCAGCGCGCGCTCGTACGCGGACGCGATCGCTTCCTTAATCGGCCGGAAGCCCTTCGAGTCCAGGGCACGGATCTTCCCGTCGCTGTCGGTCACCACACGGTTGAGGATCGCCGCGTGGATGTGCAGCTGCGGCTCGTTCTCCCGGTTCGTGGAGTGCTCGAACAGCACGCCGGACATGCCGGTCGCGCGCTCGTAGCGCCCGACCGACCGCCCGTTCGCGGTCCTGCCGTGGTACCCGGTCCGCACGTAGGAACCGTGCTTCTCCAGCACCTTCAGCCCGATCTCGGCCGCCTCGCGGTGAATCCGGCGCAGCTTCGCCGAGGACTCGTAGTCGCCGGCCGCGACATAGGCCGCCTCCAGCAGGCTGACCGACTTCTGCGGCGAAAAGGTGAAATCGTAGTAGGCGACGGCCTTCCGTCCGTCGGTCCGGCACGCGTCCTCGATCTCGCGCACACGCTCGGGCGTGGCGTTCGGCTCCCGAGCCAGCGCGGCCTCGACGCGCTGCTCGTAGTCCTTGAACTTCCGCGGCCGCCGGCCGAGGAAATCGCCGGTGTCCGGGTGCTTCAGCTCCCCGAAAATCGTCCGGACGTCGTCCGCCGTGGCGGCCGTCCCGGCCTCCATCCCCAGCATGTCCAGGCCGCTGCCGAACCACACGCCCGGAGCCTCGCCGTGCTCCACGGCCGAGATGTAGTAACCCGGCGCGTCCGGGTTGATGCCGCGCTCCTGGGCGTGCTCGTGCTCGGCGCAGCCGGACCCCTTCAACAGGTAGTCGACCGCCCCGGCGGACACAGCCGTGATGCGGAGCATGATCGCGATGCTACCCGATCCCGACCAAGATCATTTTCTAATGCATAGGTGTGTCGGTTTGAAAGGCGAGTGCCAGGGAGGTGAGCGACGGTGACGGAAGGTGAGGCAGGGCAGAACTGAGAGGAAGAGAACGAGGGCGACGGCAGAGCAGTAAAGGTGAGGACTGGACGACTGGAGAAGGAAGAAGTAGGCGACGAGTGCGTGACCAGGGTGAAGGCCAGCGGACCGCCGGACCGTGGTCGCCCGCCGACCAGGACGCGGCCGTGAAGCCGTGGCGCACCGGCCCCTCAACCGGAAGCCGCCGACGCCCCGCCACCACCCGCCCGCCAGGGCGTCCAAATCCCCCACCACAGAAGTCATCGCCAGATGCCTAGCTGTGTCGGCGCAACCACCCCGCGCCGTTGCACCGCCCCACCCCGGCCCGCCCCATCAGGCACGGCGGGCCATCTATCTGGCCAGATGGATGGGAAGAACAACGAAGGGCGGGACCAGGCTCGCAGCCCGATCCCGCCCGGAGGTGTTCCCGAACCGTCAGGAATTGGGGACGCTGGCAGGCTTGGCGGCCGGAGTGGGCACCGGCTCCGCCGTCGGCGGCGCTGCCTTGGCCCGCGGCTCCGGCTCGCTCTCCCCGGCGGCCTGCACCTTCGCGGAATTGATCATGGCCCGCACCTTCTTGACCGGGATCTCGGTCAAGGTCGCGAGGTCGTCGGCGTTGCGGCCCAGCACGTGCAACTGCAACAACGCGGCGGCCTGCTCGCCGTCCTGCTCGTTCGCCGTGGCTTCCGCCTTCTCCCGCGCATCGGCCGCCCGGCGCTCGAACTCGGCGGCTTTCGCCTCGCCCGCTTCGCGCGCCTTGCGCGCCTTCGCGGCCGCCGCCGCGAAGCGCTTGAGAGCCGCGTCCTCCTGGCGGCGGTGCTCTTCGTCGCGCGCGTCCAGCTCGGCTCGCCGCTTGCGCAGCACCGCCAGCTCGTCGGCATCCCCTGCGGCCCTGCGGGTGCGGCCCTTCTTGCTTTCCTGCGCCATGTCCTGTGCCAGTCCCTTCTCCCCCGACCATCCGCTGATCGGCTCGCCCACCAGCCTAGGACCAGCGGCAACCCGGAACCGCTCGCACGCGGCGGGCTATTTATCTGGCCAGATAGAATGGAAGGCCGACGGCAGTCCACGAGGGAGGCAGTAGCTGTGAAATTCGAGCTGGTGATCGAGGCACCGCAGCTGGCCCGCCTGAACGACATCGCCGCCGCGCACGCCGAACGAGCGGCCGAGTGGTGGGGGGAATCCCTGGCGGCCGCGCACGACCTGATCTCGCCCGCCGATCGGCGGGCCGCGCTCGCGCAACTGCGCGAGGAGCGCAAGCTCCGACGCGGGACCGGGGAGCATTTCGACACCCGGTCCGCGCTGGTCGCGTTCTACGTGCGCGCCGAACTCGAACGGCGCGGCTGGGCCGGGCGCAGCTGGCGGCCGGTGCCGCCGGGCGAGGCGGAGCTGCCCGGCCGACGCTGGGGCGTGCCGAACGACGGCACCCGGACCGCGGACCTGTCGGTCAGCCTGCCGGACGAGGACGGCGAACTGCTGCGCCGGGCGACCTGGCACGTGTCGGCTCCGGCCACCCGCCGACTGCAACAGATCGCCAAAATGGCCGGCGGTCTCCCCCGGCCGGTACGGGACGAACAGGCCCGGCTCCGCGGCGAGGTCGTGACCACCGCGGACGTGATCCGGGCCGCGGTCGAGGCCGTCCTGGCCGCCGAGCACCCGACCAGCTGACGCGCACGGCTCGCACTGGACCACAACCGCCCGCCTGCTTGGCCGAGCGACCACATTATCTGGCCAGATAGATTGGTTGAACTAGCCTCTGACCTGCATATTCAGGCTTGACGAGTGCCGTACTCTGATCTGCATGACGGTTGAGATGCGGCTGATCGGCGAGGACCCGGACGAGATGGCCCAGGTGCTGGCAGTGCTGGCCGACGCCCTGGAGGTCGGCCAGAGGGTCCGCACGCTCCCGACGCGGGACGGCTTCGGCGTCCGCGCGTACCTGAAGGCGCGGCTGCGGACGGCCGTGCACGCCGAGGCCGAGGTGGACCGGCGGCCGGGCCTTCCAGCCGCCGGAAGCGACCTCCCGGCGCGAAGGGATGGCCGATGACGGCGGCCAAGCGGGCACGGCCGAAGGACTACGGCCCTGTCCAGATCTGCACGCGGCTGGAGCTGTCCACGTGGCAGGTCGAACGCGCGGTGGAGGCCGGGCTTCTGCCTCCGGCAGGCGCGAGCGGCCGGTGGCCGGCGGCCGTCGTTGACGACGCGCTGGCCCGCCGCGAGGAGATCGTCGCCGCGGCCGGTGCGCTGCCGGACATGGGCGCGTACCGGGCCGCCGGTGTCCTGGCCGAGAGGTTCGGGGCGGACGTCGAGGCGGAGGTGCTGCTGGAGCTGGAGCGGCGCGGGCTCGTGCCGCGCGTCGGCGAGTACAAAGGCCACTCGCTCTACTGCGGCCGCGCGCTGGAGGCGTTCGCCGACCGCGAGGCGCTGCTGGCGGCTGCGGCGGACGGGCGGCTGCACACCGCCGACGGTGCCGCCGAGTACCTGCGGGTGCGGCGCTCCGACTTCGACCACCTCACCCGCTCCGGCTGGCTGACCGAAGTGACCCGGGTGCGCTCGCGGCGGCAACGAAGCCGGGAGAGCCCGGCCGTGCCGCTGTTCCGCACCGGGGACCTGGACGTGCTGCTCGCGCATCCCGCGATCGACTGGGACGCGGTGCGCTCGACGCCGCGCGGACGCCCCTCTCCCCTGGCGCAGCTCGGCCCGTGGGTGCGGCCGTGAACCGTCAGGAATCGGCGGGGCGGGAGGCGCTGGTGGTCGACCCCGAGGCGCACGCGCGGGAAATCGCGCGGTTCCTCCGCCGGGTCGTGCGGCGGCCGGCCACCGACGCGGCCGACCCGGCTGCGATGACCTGTGCGATCTGGACCGGGGCCATCGGGGACGACGGCTACGGGCGGTTCTCGGTCACGCGCGACGGGCGGGAGCGGACGGTGAAGCCGCACCGGTACGCGGTCGCCCTGGCGCTCGGCCTGGCGGTCGAGGCCGGGCAGGTGATCGAGCACGTGGTGTGCGACAACCCGGTGTGCGTGCACGCGGACCCGGACCCGATGGTCGGGCACATCTGGCCGTCCACGCAGTCGGAGAACCTGGCGCGGATGCAGGCCAAGGGCCGCGGCCAGCGGTGGTGGCTGCGGCGCTGGTCCGGGCTGGCGCGGGCCGAGCGCGCGGAGCGGTCGCGCCAGCTGGCGGCGGCCGTGCGCGACGGCTGGGACGACGACGCGGTGCGCGCTGTGCTGCTGCGGATCGACCCGGCGCAGGCGACGCTGTTCTGACGGCGGCGGCCGGCTACTCGCGGCCGTCGTCCTCGGTCTCGCCGAGGGCGCGGGTCAGGAGGGCGACCAGCTGCTCGTGCCCGGCGGCCGCGGCGTCGAGCTTCCCGCGCATCTCGGTGAAGCCGTTGGTCATCTGCTCGCGCAGGTCGCGCAGGTCGTCCCGCTGAGCGTTGAAACTGGAAGTGGCAGCCTTGCGGAAGTCGCGAATGTCGCGGCGGAATTCGGAGACGTCGCGGTCGGCTCCCCGGGCGAGCACCCGGGCCGCGGCGGCGTCCTCAGCGGTGCCCCGAACAAGCGCCCGCAGCTCGCCGACCTGGTGTTCGAGCGCGGCTACACGCTCGCTCAGCTCGTCCGGGGAAGTCATGGGGAAAGCGTACTCGGCTACTGCCGAGGCTCGTCCTCGTCGCCGTCCAGGGCGGCGAAGAACGCGGCCTTGCCGCGCTCGTCGGCCTCGTACTGCTGCCGCAGTGCCCAGTCGAGCTGTTCGAGGATCGGCTGCGCCTGGCGGTTCAGCTCCTCCCGCTCGGCGGGCTGGCTCAGCTTCTCCTCATGCTCCCGCATGAATGCCAGAAGCTGGTCGAGTTCGGGCGGGACGGCGGGCTCGGTCATCCGGGGTTCCTCTCGGTGCTCAGGGTCGACGGCCGTCGGGCAGGGCTCCCTGATGCTCTCATGGTTGACACTTAAGCGTCATTTCACGCAACCGTGATTCGACACTTAAGTGTCAACGCTGGCCGCTGGGCCGCTCGCAGAAATGATCAGTTGTGCGAGTTCTGAGAACCGGCCGATCCGGGCGGAGGAACCGCAGGTCGCGTTTCGCAGAACCCTTCTCAGAACGCTAGGGTTCTGAGAACACCTTTCTGAGAGGAATCCGGATGCAGATGAGCCCGGACGAGGCCGCGGCCGCAGTCGAGCGGAACCCGTGCCCGAAGTGCGAGGTGCCGGCCGGGAGCGTGTGCCGGACCCGGGCGGGCAAGGTCGCCGCGAAGTACCACACTGCGCGGTTCGTCCTGGTGCCCGCGCTGCGCGAGGACCTGGCCGTCGCCGTCCCGGCGGACCGCCGTCCGGGCTCGCGCTGGTCGCCGGGGCCCGAGGTCGAGGAGGAAGCCGTCGAGGCACCCGGCGATCCGATCCGGATCGGGTACGCGCGCTGCTCCACCAGCGGGCAGGATCTCGACGTCCAGCTCGCCGCGCTGCGCAAGGCCCGCTGCCGCACGGTCTTCTCGGAGAAGATCTCCAGCCGGATCAAGCACCGGCCCGAGTTCGAGAAGGCGCTGGACCTGGCCCGCCAGATCAAGGCGGCCGCGCCGCACCAGCCGGTGATCTTCACCGTGCACGAGTACAAGCGGCCCGCGCGCAACTCCGCCGAGATGATGGCCCTGGCCGCCGACCTGGACGCCGCCGGCATCCAGCTGGAACTGCTCACCGGGCCGCTGACCGGGATCTACGATCCCAACGGGGTCGGCTCGATGCTGTTCGCGGTGCTGGCCAACTCGGCCCAGCTCGACCGCACCTACATCCGGGAGAAGACCCTGGAGGGCCAGGCGGCGGCTGCGGCCAAGGGGCACCACGGCGGCCGCCCCAAGGTCATCGACGGCGACGACCTCGTGTTCGCCCAGGCACTGCGCGACAAGGGCACCCCGATGCCAGACATCGCCAAAAAGCTCACCATCAAAACCGGCAAGAACGCGGGCCGCAGCCCTTCGGTCGCCTCGCTCTACCGCGCCCTCGCCGACCAGGCGGAACAGTCGTGACGGCGATCGGCGGGCGGCTGCTCGGCGCGGCGGTGCCGGCCGCGTTCGCCGCGGGGATCGCGGCGGCGAGGTGGAAGCACAAGCGGGGCCGCAGCGCCGAGGAGACCGCGCAGCGCGCGGCGATCCGGGACCTGTGGGGCCTGGCCCGGACATTCCCGACCAGGAAGCTGTTCCGCGATCCCGAAACCGGGCAGTACCTCGGCGTCGACCGGCACCACACCCTGCTCGAAATCGCGGTGAGCGACGTCGAGTTCACCGATCCGGCCACCGACCGCATCCCGGACGCGATCGTCACCAGCTACCACCTCGGCAGCGTGTGGCGGCCCATGCCGCCCCCGATCATGCGGATGCACCGCCCGCTCAACGACGCCGGCCCCGGCCGAACCTGGGAGGAAGCCGGGGAACTGCTGGACTTCAACGAGCGCACCGGAGCGATGGACACCACCGCCGAAGAACTCGCCGACCTGCACGCCCAGCTGAAACGCGCGCTGCACCACCCCTGCTGACGGAGCAGCCGCCGGAACCGGGAACCCCCGTCCGGCGGCTGCCCGTCCTCGGCGGGATGCGTGATCGTGAAGGGATGACCGACCGCGCCGAAGAGTCCGCCTGCTCCTCGCCCGCTCCGCTGGGTCCCGAGTACGCCCAGCTCCTGCGCGCGGTCGAGGCCGCGGTCCGCGAGGGCCTGCGGCTGATCACGGAGGAGGGCGTCGACGTCGACGCCCTCCGTTTCGAGGTTCGCCCGGTCAGCGGCGAGCGGTGACGGCGTTCGTCGGGGTCTGCCCGGCGAGCATCATGCCGATCTGCTCCGCGGCCACGCGGTAGCACAGCTCTTCGGTGCCGGGCACCGTGCGGGCGCTGTGCGGGCTGATGATCACGCCCGGCAGCGTCCACAACGGATGGTCGGCGGGCAGCGGCTCCGGGTCGGTGACGTCGAGCGCGGCGCGAAGACGGCCGGTCTTCACCTCGGCGACCAGGGCCTCGGTGTCCACGATGCGGCCGCGGCCGGCGTTCACGACCAGCGCGCCGTCCGGCAGCGCGGCGAGCACGCCGGCGTCGACCAGACGGTCCGTCGCGTCGGTGAGCGGAGCGGTGATAACGAGGATGCTGTGCTCGCCGAGCAGGTCCGGCAGGTCGGCGACGGCGCGGACGCCGGGCCGGGCGGAGCGGGCCACGAGGGTGGGCTGTGCGCCGAACGCGCGGGCGAGGTCGGCGGCCGCGGTGCCGATCGAGCCCGCGCCGAGGACCAGCAATCGCTTGTCCGCCAACGTGTCCAGCTCGAACCGGCGGTGCGCCCACAGGTGTTCGTCCTGCGCGCGGACCAGCGCGGGCCACTGGCGCAGCGTGGTCAGGATGGCGGACAGCACCCACTCGGCGACCGGGCGGGCGTGCGCGCCGCGGGCGCTGGCCAGCAGCACCTCGGCGGGGACGTCGCCCTGCCACTCGTCGGCCCCAGCCGAGAGCAGCTGGACCATGCGCAGCTCGGGCAGCTGCGGGACCAGGCGGCGCGGGCGGTGGCTGCGGCTGTAGGGCGGGACCAGCACCTCGGCGGTCCGCTGCTCGGGCGTGAGCTCGGCGGCGGCCGGGTCGTAGGGAAGCACCTCGATGCCGGGCACCGCGGCGAGCAGCCGCCGGCCGATCTCGTCGTGCGTTTCCTGGCTGACCAGCGCCTTCACCGGCGGGCCTCGACGCCGAGGGAGCCGAGCAGCTGCTGGGCCTGGGCGGTCAGCGGTGCGGACGAGAGGCTGTTCTGCACGATGGTGTGGGGCATCTCGGGTTTGTACCCCAGTTCAAGCTTGCTGACGTAGTCGGCCCAGTTCGCCAGCTTGCTGGCGTCTCGGGCCGCGCCCCGGCGGGTCAGGTACGTCCTCATGCTCTCGATGTCGCAGCGCACCCACACCGCGTGGGCGACCGCGCCGAGCGCGTCCAGCTCGGCGGTGAGCCGCTGGCACCAGGCGGCGTCGCCCAGTTCGCGGATGAACGGCGCGGTCATGATCACGCTGTTGCCGCACTGCACGTTCTCGATCATCGTCTCGCGCAGCGCCTCGTACTCGGCCGGGCGCACGACGTTGAGGTAGACCTCGCCCTCGCGGTCGTTCGGCGACTCCCCCAGCTTCGCCAGGGCCGCCTCGACCACGGGCCGGGTGGTGCTGTCCTTGTCCAGCATCGGCCAGCCGGTCGCGCGGGCCAGGATGCGGCCGAACTCCGTCTTGCCGCTCCCGGCGTAGCCGCCGACCACTAGGACGGTCGGGGCGCCGTGGTCGCGCCGGTGCTGGTCGGGGTAGTTGACCAGGCGGGACGACCGGTCGCGGGTGACGACCAGGCCCTGCTCGCCCAGCTGCTGCATGGCGCGGGCGATGGTGGCGACGCTGGTGTTCCACTCCTCGGCCAGGGCCCGGGTGCTGGGCAGCTGCTCCTCGTGGCGGTAGCGGCCGGCCTCGATCTCGCTGCGCAGGTGCCGCGCGATGACGGTCGCGCTGGTGCCCCGCTGGAGGGTTTCGGGTGCGGCCATCAGTACACGCTCCTGACGTTCGATGCGTAACAACAATGGAACAGATGCTAACAGATTCCCTGGCCCTGAGCAGCGCAAATAGACCTGATCAGCCGTGATTTCCGAAACAGGCTTGCGCGATCTGTTCCACACTGTTACGTTCTGTTCCAGTCAGTTCCGAACAGCACGAACGGGGAGACCGATGAACACCTTGTGGGCCTTGATCCTCTTCGCAACGGTCGGCGCGATCTTCTGCTGCAAGGCTCGTGCGGCGGGTCCGGCGGTGCTTTTCGCCCTTGCCGCTCTGGGGATGTTCGTGTTCACCGGCACCGGCCAGGAAGTTCTCGAGCACGTGGCGCACCTCCGCATCTCCGCGGCGGGTGCCCGATGATCCGCCGGCGGCTGATGCGCGCAATCGCCCGCACCGGATGGCGGCTGCACCGTGAGGCCGACGCGGCCGCGCGGGCCCAGGGTTTGCAAGTCCGCGTCGGAAAGCACGGCCTGGTCCGCCAGTACCGCGATCCTCGCTGGGACCTCGTCACCGACGAGTCCGACTGATCTTCTCCCCCGCGCGGGCAGGCTGACCTCCGACCGAAACGGCCCGGCCGGACGCACCCGCCCCGCAGCAAGGCCCCCGGCGACCGCCTCCCCCGCCGGGGGCCTTGCCATGTCCGGCACAGCACAGCGGCCCGCCTCCGAATCTGGAGGCGGGCCGCTGTCGCATGAGGGGGCTACCAGCGCGATCGGCGACGGCCGCGCGGTTCTGCTGGCGGGCGAACAGCCAGCGCCATGACGGCGAGCACGACCGCGACCAGCGCGGACGCGGGCAGGTTCCAGCCGAACAGCAGGCCTGCGACGAACGCCAGCGCCAGCACGACCAGCGGCAGCACCCACCGGCCGAGCCCGCGGCGCGGCGGCGGAGGAACGTAGTAGCCCTGCCGCCGACGGCTTCGGAACATCACGTCACCACCATCCGCCGCTCAGCTTCTCGATGTCGGCGATCTTGACTTCCTCGGTGTAGCCGTTGGCGAACTCCACCCGGGCGAACTCGCCGCCGGTGAGCCCGGTGCGAGTGCCGAGGACGCGGCCCTCGGTACCCTTCGGGACGTGGGCCATGATCGCCCCGCCCGTGTCCCGGGTCGCCTTGACCTTGTCGTCGGCGGTGAGCTTCACCGGCTGGCGCTCGGTCCACCAGCTTCCCCGGTCCGTGCGCTGCGCAGGCTCCTCGCGCTCGGCGGCTTTCCGGCTCCTGACGGTTCGCGCCTCGTCGGCCGGCGCACCGCGCCCGCTGCCGCGCTCGACCGGGGCGCGGTCATAGGTCATCGCCGAGGACCACTCGTCGGTGACCGGCGGGTCGCCGGGTTTCCAGGGCTGCCAGTCGGACCAGTCGTCGCCGCCGGGCCGGTGATCGTCCCATCGGCCGTTCTGCGCTTCGGGCCGCATGTTCATCGTCTCGCCCTCCTCCCCGTTCGCGGTGAGCGTACGACCGGACACGCACCGTCCGAAAGGGAATCGTGGCAGGTCGCACCGGGCGCAGACACGAAAACGGCCCCGCCGGGAAAGCGGGGCCGTTGCGCACGGAACGGGGTGTCAGTCGAATTCGCCCGCGTTCACGCCTTGCTGGAAACACTCCACCTCGAAGCCGGTAAAGCGCAGGATCTCGCCCGTAGCAGACACGCGGACATCCCACCCGGCTGAGTGCTCGGTGACGCTGACGGCGCCGTTTTCGCCGTCGAGCCGATGCCTCCGGATCTCGTCCTGCCAAGTCGCCCACTGGTCCCGATCGAACCGGGCAACAGGCGACGTTTCGCCGAGCTTGCTGTCCCTGAGGCCGACGACACCGGTAATGGAGTCGTTGACCTCGACACAGCCGCCATCCGATCCGCTAGCGCTCGATTTGCGCCAGCGGGACGGGTCGAATGCGGGTGTTGCCGGGTGGTTCACGCGTAGAACTCCTTCGCGAGGGCGCGGATGCGCTTGGCGCTCTGCTCGGCGTCGAGCGCTAGTCCGGTAAGGATTTCGAGGTCTTTGTCGGTGGTCTCGATCTTCTCGGGTTCGTGGTAGTAGGCGCTGTCGTGCCGGTTCTCGGTGTAGACCGCACCGGGAACGCCGAAGTCCTCGGGGAAGCGGAACAGCTTGAAGCTCCCCTCCATCGACGGGTGGGCGCCGACGCTGGTGGGGAGAACGAGAATCGTGACGTTCTCGGTGTTTTCGGCGACGTCCGCCATGTGCAGCAGCTGCTCGCGGTGCACGGCTGGGCCGCCGTTTGGCCGCTCCAGCGCGGCCTCGTCGATGATGCTTTTCACGATCAGCGGTTCACCCTCGCCTCGGCGGCCGCGCCAGGCAGCCTGTCGGGCGACGCGAAGCGCGGCGCGCTTCTTCACCTCGTCGGCGGCCAGTTCGGGCTCAGCCCCGCGGATGATCGCGCGCGCGGTCGCTTCCGTCTGAAACAAGCCGTTCGGAACCATCGCGTCGTAGGTCGACAACGTCTCGGCGATCGATTCGAGCCCGAGCAACTGGTTGAGCCACGGCGGTGCCGCAGCACTGAAAAGCTCGCTCTCCCACCAATTCGTGCGCCCGTACGTGGACTTGCGCAACTGCTCAAAGAACTCGATCCGCTCGGGGAACCCGTACAACCTGAGCATGTCCGCCTGGTCGCGGGCACTCGGCAGGTACTCGCCTCGCTCGACGCCGCCCAGCCAGTTGTCGCTCTTGCGAAAGTGCTTGGTCACCTCCGCGCGAGAGAGCTTGCGGCCGTCGCGCGTCTCCTCGCGCATCTGCCGGAACACCGCGCCGGCAATCGCCCGCGTCACGGTCGGGGATGGCGAACCCGGACGTACCTCACTCACAGGTGCCATCCTCCCTGGCTGCTGACGTACAGACTCACCCGAAAAGACCACACCCTGATTCTAGTGCACCAGATTCTGGTGCACTAGAATCCAATGTGGCTACCGGTTCCTTCGCAAGAACAACGGTAGTCCCCGGTGGCACAACCAGTTGCCACGGGCGGGCTGGACCAGCAGGACACAATCCTGCGCCAGCTCGCACCACGCGACCGACGTTGTGTCACCGGGCCTTCATGCACTCGGCAGGCCTGATTTCCAGCCCGCCGAGGTCAGCGGAGGATCCGCTCGGGGTGTCCACGCGTCTCCCCCCATCGCAACCCCCGGGCGGGTCCTCCTTCCACCGGAGGTCGCGATGATCAGTGCACTGTGGGCCCTGGCCCCGCTGCTGGTCGCAGCGCTGATCTCGGCCGCGGCTGCCGTTCGCTGCTTCATGCGCGACGTGCGGCAAGACCTGCGCCGGATCGGCAATCGCGGGCGAGGCGGCGGCCGTGGCTGAGCAGCCGATCCGGTCAATCCCGATGGTCGACCAGCCCAGCGGCACCGAGCACCGGGTGCGCGACGAGACGTTCTACCTCATGCGCGATACGGGCGCGTACAAGGCGCTGTGCGGCGCGGCCGTGCTGCCGGGTTTCGAGGCTGAGGCCCGACGGTGCTGGGACTGCGCCGCAAGCGCGGGGCTGTGCACGGCACCGCAGCCGACCGTCCCGCAGCAGCGTCGCCGACGCGGTCGCGGCCGCCACCGCCGCGAGGACATGGTCGGCCCGTGGGTCCAGCTGGAGCGGGTATGACCGACGCGGAACGCGCGCGGATTCTCCTGCGACAGTGCGAGCGGCTGGTGGAAGACCTGCTCGCGCGCGGCTGGCGGATCGTGCCGCAGGTCGAGGAAACCGGTGTGATCTCGGCGCTTGTGCACGCCGACGGACTGCGCGCGACTGTGATCACGCTGCCTGCGAGCGACTGGACTTCGACGGTGGTCGGGATGCGCGGCGGCCCCGCTGAGGGCTCGTTGCTGAGGGCTCCCGTGGTCCAGTGGCGTTACCTCGTCCCGATGCCGAGCGCGTTGCGCTGGGCCCGTTTTTTCGCCGACGACCCGTCCGACGGCGGCTGGCTGCGCGATTGGCTGGCCCGTCCACAGGCCGATCCGGCCTCTTGACTCTCCGGCGGTCCCCCGGCACGGCCCCGGCAGCTCCTCCCCTGCTGCCGGGGCCGTGGTGTCCCTGAAGATCCGCGCCGCCGCGACGGAAGGTGAGCCGATGAACGAGCACTACCAGCGGGTGCTGGGCGACGAATTGCGCAAGCTCAGGCGCAGCCGGGGATGGACGCGCAAAGAGCTGAACGCACATCTGGAGAGCGAGATTTCGTTGCAGACACTGGCAACGTACGAACTCGGCACCCGGCAGTGTTCCGTGGTGCGCTTGGTCGAACTGTGCATGGCAATGGACGAGTTGCCGCACGATCTGCTGGCGAAGGTGCACAGCCGCGTCTACAGCGAACCGATTCCGGAAGATGTGGTGCGGCTCGACGTCGCCGCACTGCTCGGCGATCCGGACGACGACGGACCGCTGGCCCCGCTGCACCGGTGGGCCCGCGGGCGCGCCGACCTCGACGCAGGCCGAGCCGAGATCGACCTCCAGCCGGAGACGGTGGAGTCGCTCGCACAGGTCTGCGACGTGTCCGTCGCGGAGCTGCTGTGGCGGCTGCGTCCCTACGCGCCCCTGGCGTCTGCGGACGATCCCGACGTCGTCACCGCCGTACCGGAGTGATCGCAAGAAGCCCGTCGCGCAGCGCTCTCCCAACCTCGCAGACCAGGTGCACGCGGGCGGCGCGCTCGTCGCCGGTGTAGGTGCGGGTGGTCAGCCTGGAGCCCTGCGGGAGAGCTTCCTCTACCGCCTGCTGCGCGATGGTGCGCGCGTCGTGTTCGTCGGCCGCGTCGGCGTCGATGATCACGGTCACGGCGACTCGGTACTGGCGCAGTTCGCTCATCGGATTCTCCGCAGTGGCCTCGGGTGCGAGGCCACTGGATTTACCCGGCCCGGCCGTGGCGGACAACCGCCGAACCGGGGTTGCCGGGGTTTGAAAGAAACAGGAAACACCTACCGGCGACGCCCTCCGGACGTGAGGCTGGAAGCACTCCCGGGAACCGGGAACATGTTGCGAGACAAGGAGATCACCATGAACAACATCACGAACGGCATGGCAGTGGACCAGGTTCACCACGCGGCGAACGCGGTAGTGCTGGCCAAGGACGCGGACGGCTCGGTGTGCGTGCTGCTGGCCCAGCGGGACCGCGCACCGCACGCCGGGCTCTGGGGACTGCCCGGCGGGATCTGCCTCCCCGGGGCGGCACCGGACCAGGTCGCGGTCCGGCGGCTCCGCGAAAAAACCGGGGTCCGCCTCGACGTGGCGGACCTGATGCACGTGTCCTCGCGGGACGAAGGACGCGACGACCACGGCCGCTACGTCACCGTCAGCTACGTCGTGCTGCTGCCGGCACCCGTGCCGGTCCTGGTCGGCGACGCCGTGCGGGATGTCCGCTGGCGGCGCGTCATCGACGCCGTGGCCGAGGAAATGCCCTGGGACCACAGGGAAATCATCCTCGAAGCTCTTCGTGTCGCGGGCCTGGCGCTCGACGTCGGCTGAAGCCGGAGCGGACTGCGGAGGCCGGGCGGGTCACAGGACCCACCCGGCCTCCGCCATGTCCGGGTGCGACCAGCCCGCGGTGAGCATGTGCGAACACGGCTGCGGACGGTCCGGGCCGAGCAGCGGCGCCCGGCACCAGAATGCGCGGGCGACGGCGTCCGCTCCTCGAGGGACCGTCGTCCAACGGCACCCGGCCCCGCGCGCCCGCGCGGCCTCGACCAGCACCGTGCCCACGCCGGTCCGCCGGTGCTCGGGCCGCACGTCCAGGGCGACGGCGACGGCGCGGCGGCACGGCCCGCACAGCAGCAGCTCGACGCGGCCGCGGGATTCGGCGCTGGTGCGCAGCTCGATCGTCCCGGCTACGCCCGGCCTCGGCGGCGGCGTGACCACCAGCGCCAGCCCGTCGACGTCCGCGCCGGCCATCACCTGGCTTTCGGCGGCCGGGTCGATCAGGGCCCAGGTCGCGCGGGGATGCCGCAAGTCCTGGCACACCCGGCAGCTCACCGTGCTCGTGCGGTAGGTGTGGTTGTACCCGAGCGAGCAGCCGGCGAGCGCGAGATCGTGCCCGGCGAGGCACCGCGCCGGCCTCTCGTCGCCGGTGACGCGGCCCGGCCGGACCGGGCACTGCCCCTCGCCCCGCGCCGTGTCCCAGGTCGCCCACGCGGCGGCAAAGCTATCGCTCATGCGTTCGATTCTAGGCGCGGGCGGTGCGGCTGCGGCCGGGCCGGATATGCCGCTGCGGCATCGTGACCAGCGGTGTTGAGGCAGAGTGGAATGGGTGAGGAATCTTCTCAGGGGAAAGCTCAGCAGCGGCCTCGGCGGCGCGCAGACGGCCGCCGCGAAACGGCTCAGCGTCGGCCTGGCCCTCGCCGCGCTGACGCTGTGGGGGTTCGCGGGCTGGACCTGGTGGGTGCTGCTGCCGCTGCTGGTCGCCGGTGTGGTCGCCCGGCTGCTGGTGTGGCTGTTCTTCGAGCCGTGGCGCGAATGGGCGGGGCCTGCGGTGCTGGCTGCGGTGGTCGTGTTCCTGATGACCTGGACCAGCGTCTGGGCCGACCTGCTGGCGGCCGGGCTGGTCGGCCTGGCCCTCGCGTGGGTGCTGCGCACGGCGTCGCCGACGTGGCTGCGGTGGGCGGCGCTCGGCGTCGGCCTGGCGCTGGTGCTGTCCGGCGGCCTCGGCGAGTTCGTCGTGTGGGCCAACACCCGCTCCGCGGACCGGCAGGCAGCCCAGGACGACCACGACCTCGCGGTGTCGAAACTGCGTCCGACCAGCGGCAACGGCATGGTGCTCGCGGTGGTGCGCGCGGTCTCGGAGGACAACGCGGACACCGGATGCTGGCTGTTCGCCCCGGCCGCGGCCGCCGAGCTCGCGCGCACGACCGGCGCCTCGGACTGCGCGGCCGCGATCCATCGCCTGCACGGCCAGATCACCAGCCCGCGCGACTACGCGAACGCGCAGCCCTCCTCCTCCAGCTCCGGACCGGACGCGGCCGGAGTCGTCCGGGCCTCCGGCTGCGACCTCTACACCGCGGTGGGGATGCTCGACCAGGGCCCGCCCGGCGGCCCGAAGCTCGGCCAGCTCACGCTCGCGAAAGATCCCCGGTTCCCGTCCGGCGGCTACCTGATCACCGGGTACGCCCGGTGCGGCGCGGCGCCGCCCGGGATTCCGCCGACGTCCTCGGCCCCACCGGACGTCCTGCCCTCCTACGGTCCCGGCTACGCCGGAGTGCTCGCGCGCGCCATCGCCGAGCGCGACGCCGGCGTGTGCGCGTACTTCACCGACCAGGGGAAACGGGACTTCGCGGCCGCGCACCACGCTCCGGACTGCGCGGCCGCCGTCCGCGCGCTCGCCGCCGGCGTCGCCGACCCGCACGCCTACCGCGACCCGCTCGGAGCGACCGAAACCACCGGCCCGGCCGGCAAGTCGATCGACGCCTGCCACCTGAGCTGGCCCACGGCCGGCACCGGCCGGACGCCGGGGCCGCAGCTGGGCACGCTGACGCTGGTCGACGGCCCGGCAGGGCACGGCTACCTGATCGCCGGATTTCGCTCCTGCTGAGGGCTCGAACGCGGATTCAGGCCCGCCGCGCCGTCCGCCGTGGGAGCATTTGCCCATGTCACGACGTCGCGCACTGCCGCACTGGCACGTACTGCTGGCCGGCGCGTGCGGGCTCGGGGGCCTGCTCGTCGGCCTGGATCTCGGGTGGGGTTTCGGCGCGTCCGTGCTGGGCGCGGTCGTGCTCGCCGCCGCGGTGTTCGCGTTGGTCCGTGCGCGCGGCGGCGCGCCGGCACCGGCAGGGCGGCCGCGGCCGGACCGGCTTCCCGCGCTGCGTCCGGGGCACGAGGTCGTCACCACCCGGGACCTGGGCGTCGGCGGGCTGAGCGAACTGGTGCCGCGCGGTTCCCGGGGCGTCGTCACCGGCGTGGGCTGGGGCAAGATCACGGCATCGTTCACGATCTACGGCGCGCTCGGGACCCGGCAAGTGGACGCGGCAGGCACCCGCGAGGACTTCCAACGAATCAGCTGAGTTGGCGCTGCCGGCAAAGGCAACCGTTGACACTTAAATGTCATCCTGAGCGGTCTTCGTCGGTCCGGACGTCCTCGACGTGCACGAAGCCCTCGGCCAGCAGCCGCTCCGGCGGGAGCGCGCGCACGGCCCACCACATCCGGAACACCACCAGAGCAGGGACCTGTCGGGGCCTGGACCTGTTGCGGCGCAACGCAATCAGCAGCGAGCAGCGCAGGCGCACTGCGACCGGGACCGCGCCGTGCGCGGCCGCCAGGGCGAGCCAGCGGGCCCGGTCCTGGCGGCGCGCGCCGGTGGCGTCGATCGTGACGTCCCGGCCTTCGTCGAGGTGTTCGGCGGCGCGCTGCTCCACGAGGTCGAACGCGGCATCGGATGCGTTCCGGTCGTCGTCGCCTTCGCCGACCTCGGCCCGCGCGCAGTCGGTCGAGAGCACCACGCCCGCCGCGTTCCCCTGCGCGCGGCACCACGTGCTCTTTCCGGTCCCCGGTGCCGCGACCAGCACCCGGAGCCGGACCTGGCCGGCGGGGCGGGTCATGCGGGCAACCGAGCACCCTCGGCGGTGAGCACCCGGCCCGCCGCGGTGACGAACTGGCGGCGGGCCTGCTTGCGCTCGCGGCGGCCGGTCCCGCCGAGCAGCCGGTCGGCCAGCTCGTCGACGTCCCAGGTGACCAGGACGCCGTGCCGGGCCAGGTAGAGCCCTGCCGAGCGGATCCGCCACCGGTCGCCGGTGTCGAGCCAGGCGTAGCCGAGCAGCTGCCACAGCCACCGGCCGGTGCGCTCGGGGTTGTCCGTGCGGATCACGGTCTTGACGTCGAGCAGGGTGGACGCGCGGCCGTCGCCGACCAGGAGGTCGCCGTCGGCCCAGTGGTGCACGAACGCCGGTGCGGCGTGCCCGAGCGGCCGCCCGGCCGCCGGGCTGCCCGCGAGGCGGTGCAGCTGCGCGAGGCTGCCGCTGTCGTGCAGGCGTCGGGCCAGCTCGACCAGCTCGGCGACCGCGGGCTCCGGAGCGGCCGCGCGCATCGCCTCCACGCTCGGCGGCCCGCTGCCGAACAGCGCGTGCAGGGCGGGCGTCGCGGCGTGCGAGCGGTAGACGTCCTCGAACTCCGAGACCAGCCAGAACACCCGCGCCAGCGCGGCCTCCGCCCCGGGCGTGCCCAGCTGTCCGGGCGGCGCGTGCTCGGCGAGGTAGCGGCGCAGCCGGGCGAACAGGTCGGCCAGCACCGGCTCCTCCTCGGCGGCCTGGTCCGCGCCGACCGGCCCGGCGAGGTCGAGCCACCCCGCCGGGCTGGGCCGCATCTCCAGCGCCCGCGACCGGTGCGCGGCCGGGAGGTAGGCGTGCGTCGGCCATTCGCAGGCCTCGGCGTCGGCCCAGGCTCGCGACGCCAGACCGGCCCGGACCAGGCCGTACAGCGCGTAGTAGGGCGGTGCCGGTTCGACCAGGGCGGCCAGCCGCAGGCCGAACGCGCCGCCGATCTCGGCCCAGTGGCGAGGCTCCACCTGCCCGGCCGGGCGGACCGGCCGGGCTTCCCGGGCCGCGGCGTCGACCAGCGCCGCGGTGTCCGCGGTTCCGGTGAACCGGGTCGCGCACCAGGCGGCCAGCTCGCCGGTGTGCAGCTGCGTCGTCAGCGACATGGCAGAGGTGCCCTCGGCTACGCGCGCGGCCGCGCGAAACGGTCGAGGACGTCGCGGACCTCGGGCGTCAGCGGGGAGATCTGGTTGTTGCTGTCCTCTTCCATGGACACGGCCACAACCCCGTACCAGCCGGTCGGATGCGTGTAGCCGAGGCGGGCGACGGCCTGGTCGGCGAGGGGGTTGGGCGGCAGGTCCGGGCCGAACGTGTCGGAGTACCAGGTGCGTACCCGGCCGCAGCCCTGCGTGCCGGTGTTCGGGATGTGCTCCCGGATGGCCTCGTAGTACTCCTGGCCCGGACGGCGCTGCTCGTAGCGGACGGTGCCGTCGGGCAGCAGGACCGCGAAGTCGGCGTGCTCGGCGTCGGTCATGGTCATTTCTCCTTCGTACCGGTGCGGCCTCGTGCCGGCTGGGTGGCGTCGGCCAGCTGGCGGCGCAGCTCGGCCAGTTCGGTTTCGGTGCTGGTGCGCAGCTGGGCAAGATCGTTGCGCAGCTGATCGGCGTTACGGATGGCTTCCTCCGCGCGCTGGCGCTGGTCCTTGACCCGCTCTTGCTCCGACTCGACGCGCTCGCGCGCGGCCCGCAGCTCGGCGTCGCGGACGGCGAGGTCCGCGCGGGCCTGCGCCGCGTCGGCCTGCTGCGCGGCGGCCTGCTCGCGGGCGCTGTCCAGCTCGGCGTGCAGCTGCTCGGCTGTCGCTTCGGCCCGGCCGGCCTTCTTCTCCGCGTCCTCGGCGCGTTGTCGCTGGTCTTCGGTCCTTTGACGCTGTTCCGCCAGCTCGCTCTCGATCCTGTTCCGCTCGGCTTTCGCCTCGGCGGCCGCGTCGCGTGCTTCGCCGCGCAGCTGATCGATCAGCTGCCGTGCGGCTTCGAGTTCGTCGGCGAGGTTCCGGGCGCGTTCGCCGGTGCGGTCCAGCTCGGCCTGCACGGTCGCCAGCGCCGCCGCGGCGTCGGCGGCGAGCCGCTGCTGCTCCTGCTCGCGCGCCTCGGCGGCCTGCCTGGCGGCCAGGGCTTCGTCCCGGGCGCCGAGGGCCGCGTCCTCGGCCTCCAGCGCGGCCTCGGCCGCTTCCTCGGCCGCGTCCTTGGCGGCCAGGGCGTCCTCGGTCTCGCGCTCGGCAGCGCGCGCCTGGGCGGCCGCTGCGTCCCGCTCGGCCTCGGCCTGGTCGACCTTCGCCCGCTCGGCCCGCTCCACCGCGGCGATCTCGGCCGCGGCTTGCTCCTGGTCGGCGACGGTGCGCGCGGCCTTCTCCATCTGCTCGACCAGCGCCGGGAGCGCGGCGAGGGTGGCCTGCACCTGCGCGAGCGTCTGCCCGTAGGTCTGCCGGGCGCTGCTGACCGGCTTGGCTGGCCGCTCCTCGTCGCCCTCGGCCGGTCCGGCCGGCGCGGCCGCGCCGCTTCCGGGCGCGGGGACGGCGATCCGCCCGCGCTTGGCCAGGGACTTGTTCAGCCGCGTGTGCCGCAGGCCGTCGACCCACTGCTCGCACGTCATCTTCGCCCGGCCCCCGTCGCGGGCCTGCGGGACCTCGTTGGTGCAGCCGAGAAACCAGCACTCGCCTCGCGGCGGATCGGGCCAGGTCGACGGGTCGGCCGGGTCCGCGTTCGTGGTCGTCATGCGTCCATCCTCCTCCAATCGTATCGTATTGTCAATTGTATCGTATTGTAGTGTATTGTATCTACGTTACGATAGTTTTGACACTTAAGTGACGGTTTTTGGGCATGAGAAAACCCCTTGCCGTGTCGGTGGCAAGGGGTTCGTCTCCGTCTGCTGCTGTCCCGGCCGGACTGTCCTCAGTGGACGTTTCCTGTTGCCGGGTCGCCTTGCGGCGCAACGGGAATGCTACTCCTCGTCGGGCTCGCCGTCATCCTCGGCGGCGAAGTCCTCGCCGCACGCGCCGCACGTGATCGGCGCCAGCTCCAGCGTCGCGCGGGCCACCCGGATCTTGCGCGGGCACGCGCACTCGGCCACCGCGAGGTTGCTGGACTTCTTGCCGCCAGCGGCACCCGGGACCTCGGCGCGGCGGTACGCGCCCATCGCGGCCGCCAGCTGCTCCAGCACGCCGGCGTAGCGGCCGGCGGTCTCCGGGGCCAGCGCCGTGCGCGACCAGCCGAGCGTCCCGCCGCCCCGCACGTTCGGGTCGTGCTCGGTGATCTCCAGCCCCAGCTCCTCGCCCAGCGCCTTGAACCGCTTGTTGTGGTAGCGGCCCTGCCGGGACGTGTCGGAGATCCCCCGCACCGCGGCGAGGCTGTGCGCGGCCTCGTGCAGCAGCGTGCCCAGGACGTCGGCCGGCCCCCGGCGCAGTCCCTCGCCGGAGACGAACAGCTCGTGCAGCTCCGGGCCGCCGTCCTCGTCGCCGGCCATCTGCCAGCGTCCGCGCGCGAAGTGCCCCAGCGTGGTCTCGCCGCCGCGCCGGCCGAGCGTGCCCGACCCGATGGTCAGCACCACGTCGGGGACCTCCGGGTGCTGCGCCTGGATCTCGCGCCAGGCCGCGGTCAGCGCCGCGACCAGCTTCTCCGTGATCGTCTGCGCGGGCCTGGTGTCCGTCGCCCCGGTCATCGCTCCCCCTGTTCCGCGCGCAGCTCCTCGTCGGGGAGCACCACGAACTCGTCCGGGCTGTCCGTCCGGACCGCCCACACCCGCTCCCCGCCGACCTCGACCAGCACCCGCTCGTCGTCCGGGTTCAGCAGCAGCGCCATGCTGGCCACGGCGTCGATCTTCCGGTCCGCGGCGGTCTCCCGATCCGCCCAGTACCGCTCGGCCCGTGCCGCTTCGTACTCGTTGGCCCGGTCCGCTTCCGCGAAGTCCGCGCCGCCCTGCCCGCTCATCCCGGCCTCCTTCCTCCGTCGTCCGCTGCGCCCCAGCCTATCAACTTGACAATTAAGTGTCAAAGTAAATCACCTGGTCTCGGGGGTTTCCCGGCGCTCCAACCGGCGGACCTTCGGCAGCAGTTCGGGGAACTCGGCCGTGGCCAGCGCGGCCGCCTGGTCATGCTCGTCGGCGGTCAGCCAGCCGCCGCGCCGGTCGCCGAGGACCAGCAGGGTGGTGAGGCCGGCCATGCGGATGGCCTCCGCGCTGCACTCGGCGGCCGCCGTGCGCTGGAACGCGGCCGCCATCGCCGGCATCCCCTGGTGCTCGGCTTCCATGCGCAGCTTCAGCAGCGCGACCGCCAGCAGCCAGTCCCGGCTGATCCCGGCCGGCCCCTCGGCCACCATGTGGCCGATCACCCGGTCCACCTCGGTGAGGTCGCCGCTGGCCACTCCGGCGAGGACGGCCTGGTCCAGCGCTGTCGACGCGGCGCTCGCGTAGCTCGGCTCCGGCCCGGTCACGCCGGCTCCCCCGCCCGCGCGGCGCCCAGCTCGCTGAACTCGACGCGGGCCCGGTCCCAGCGCGCGAACTCGCGCGACAGCCGGGCCTGCCTGCTCGCGCGGCCGCGGTGCCGCTCGTGGCCCAGCCATGCGCAGATCGCGACCGTGCCGATGAGCGCCAGGAAAACGATGTGCACTTCCGGGTCCTTTCCGGGATGGGGATGCTCGTTGCGGTCTTCACAGTGGCTCGTCAGCGGCTGTGCGCACCCCGTACTGCGACGGGTTGCGCGGATGCGCGAGGTCACGGGTACACGAACCGCGCCCACCAGGGCGCGGCGGCGCGGGCGTCGCACGCTGCGGTGTTGAGCCGCTGGTACTCCGGGTCGTCGTCTTCGCGCTCGGGAGTGCCCGGCCGTCCGACGGCGCGGGCAGCTTCGATGCTGCGGCTGTGGTTGTCGAACTCCTCGCGGGCGGCGAGGTAGCGGGCCAGGGCCTCGCGGCGCTCGGATCGGGTGCGCATTGGGGTCTCCTCCTCGATGTCGGGCTGCGCCCGGAGGTCCCGGCCGGGCTCGTGGGAGCCTGGCCGGGACCTCCGGCTGTCGGTCAAAACGGCGGCTCGTCCGGGATCGGGGCGCTGCCCCAGTTGTCGCCCGGGGCGGTGTTCCTGCTGGTCCCCGCGCTGGATCGGGCAACCTTGTTGATCTTCGCCGTGGCGTAGCGGAGGCTGGGGCCGATCTCGTCCACCTCCAGCTCGACCACGGTGCGCTTCTCGCCTTCCTTGGTCTCGAACGAGCGCTGCTTCAGCCTGCCCTGGACGATCACGCGCGCGCCCCGGGTCAGCGACTCGGCGACGTGTTCGGCGGCCTGGCGCCAGATGTTGCAGCGCAGGAACAGCGCCTCGCCGTCCTTCCACTCGCCGGTCTGCCGGTCGAGGGTGCGCGGGGTGCTGGCCACGGTGAAGTTCGCGACCGCGGCCCCGGACGGGGTGAACCTGATGTCCGGGTCCGAGGTCAGGTTCCCTACCACGGTGATGATCGTGTCGCCTGCCATTGCCTGCTCCTTGAACGTTGCTCGGGTGTGTTCGTGCTGGTCCCGGGTGCGGAGCTGTGGCGGTGGTTCCCGCCTGCCGGTTGCCCGTAGGCTTCCGGCAGGACGGGCCAGCTACCCTCTGGCCCGTCCGCCTCGCTCTCTCCGGTGTCAGTTGCCGCAGGTCACGCAGACCCATTGGCCGTTGACGCGTTTCTTGTAGCAGCCCCAGGGACACGGGGCCCGCGCGAGCGCCGCTCGCAGCCTGCGCAAGATCGCCTCCACGGGTCGTTCACCTCCTCTCCCGTCTCGTCGCGTCCGCCGGTCACAGCCGGCCGACGATGCTGTGCCGGTCGGCGTTGGGGTCGATCGCCTGCATGGCCGCGTACAGGCCGTCGGCGGCGACGCTCAGGTCGGCCAGCGTCTCCTCCCACGTGCCGGGGTCCGCGCCGTGCTTCTTCACCGGCGCGCCCAGGAACTCGAGCGTGCTGCCGAGCGACTGCCGCACGTCGTCCAGCCGGTCGACGGTCCAGGCCAGCTCGGCCGGCGCGAGCGTCGCGGCCGCCGCGCCGAACTCGTCGGCGCCCACGCGCTCCACGGCGTCGATGAACGTCCGTGCGGCCTCGATGACCTCGACCACCTCGCGCGGCGCGTTTCCGCCCGCCGCCTCGACCTCCTGCGCGGCGCGCTCGGGCAGGTCCGCGACCTTGCGGGCCAGGAACGCCGCCGGGTTGTCGGCCTGGCCGGCGAATTCGCGGTCGCCCTCGTCCACTTCGGCCAGCACCTCGGCCGCGCTGATGCCGTACAGGTCCATCCGCTGGCCCGTCCGGTACACGAGGGCTCCGAAGGCTTCTGTTTTCACGATCGACCGGGCCGTCTCGGCGGGGTAAAGGTCCCCGATCGCGCCGGCGATCTCGTTGCGCTGCTCGTCCTGCTTGCCCATCCTGGTTCCTTTCCTCGGTTCGGTTTCCGTTGCGCCGTGCGGGTTTCGCACGCTCACGGGGTCTGGCACTTGCAGTCGTGGCAGTCGATGAGCACCTGCTCGTCGAATTCGCCCGGCTCGACCTCGACGGGCTCGAACTCGCGCAGCGTCGTGTTGTGGCTGCCGCAGGTGATGCACCGCGCTCGCCCTTCGACAACCCGCACCGGCTTGTCCATCACTGCCTCCCTTGCTTCCGTCATGACTCCATACTAGCAAAGTTGACACTTAAATGTCAACGTATTTCCGCTGGTCCGAGTGGTGAACTGGCGCTTTTCCAGTTCGCCACTCGGACGCTGTTCAGGCCCTGACGCGGTCGAGCGGGGCGAGGGCGCCGCCGGCGGCGGCGACCAGTCGGTCGCTGGTGTCCAGGGCCTGCTCGCGGAGTTGGGCGAGGGTGTCGAGGTCGGGTGCGTTGCGCAGGGCGTAGGCCGCGGTTTCGGCGGCTTTGGCCGCGTCGCGCAGCCGGGGCGCGAGGATCTGCACCTTGACCAGCGGGGCGGTGATCGCGGCCCGGGTCTCGTGGCTGGCGGCGAGCGCGTCGGCGTGGGCTCTCTCGTCGGCGCCGAGGGTCAGCCGGCGGTGTTCGAGCACCCACATGGCGCGGCGGTGCGCGGCGAGCGCGGCCACCAGCTCGCTGACCGCTGACACCAGGTCCGACCGGCGTGTCTCGATCAGGTTTTCGCGCCTGGCGGCCCGCTGGACCAGGCTGGTCGTGACGACGCCGGCGAGGGTGCCGGCCACGGCGATGAGGCTTGTCCAGATGGTCGACATCCCTGTCTCCCTTTCCTCGGCTGTCGGGTGACGTGCGAAGGGCGGGGCCGGTGTCCCGACCCCGCCCCGGGCGGTCAGATCTCGTAGGTCTCGTCGCGGATGAGCCGGATGGCGAACAGGAGCGCGGCGCGGAAGTCCTCGGACACTCCGCCGTCCTCCTCGAACCGGGCGAGCGCGCTGCGCAGGCGCGGGATCTCGGCCATGTCGGTCTCGCCCAGGAACAGCATGATCAGCTCGTCCGGGGTGTTGCCGCCGAACTGCTCCCGGCCGCTGGGCTGGAGGAACTGGCTCTCCAGCGCGGCCGCCATGAGTTCGCGGGTCTCGGCCACCGCAGCCGCCCGGATCTCCTCCCCCATGCCCGCGACTGCGTCCGCCAGGCCCTCGGCCAGTTCGCTTGCCGTCTGCTCCGTCATGTCCCTCTCCCTCTCTCGGTGTGACACCAGTCTAGCAGAGTTGACACTTAAGTGTCAACGCCTTTTTGCTGGTCCAAGCGGGTGAGGTGGTGTGCTGGTGGTGGTTTCGGTGCCGGCGTTTCCGGTCGGTGGCGGGGTTGTTTTTCCCCTCTCTCCGCAGCGAGCCCGGGGGTCCGGCGGGCGGAGCCCCCGGCGGGTGCGGCGCGTGCCGCACCGGACGCGTCAGCGGCCGGTCCGTTCCTTGGTGCGGCGGCGCGGAGGTCCGGCCTGTTTGGTGGTCCTCTCTCCTTGCGTCGCCGGGCGTGACTCAGCCGGGCAAGGGGTGGCCTGGAGGTCGTCCGGGCGGGTGGACCGGCACGCTTTTCGCCGGTTCACCTGGGCGGATGTGCCGGAGGGTCGCCCCTTGCCCGGCTACGCCCTGCTTGGCGTCGCAAGGAGAGAGGGCCGCCAGGCCGGACCTCCGCGCCGCCGCACCCCACCCACTCGGGCCGGGTCGCGTTGACGGGGCTGGTGTTGTGGTCGGGTCGCGTTTCGGTGGTGCCAGGGTGCGGGGGTTGTGCGGGTGAGCGGCGGGAGCGCCCGCACGGTGACCGCGCTGGGAGTGCGACAGGCTGATGTTTTTCCGGTTGGTCCTGCTCTCGCGGAATGCGGTGGGGACCAGCGGAAACGTGGTCTTGTCGCGTGTTGGGCGGCTGTCCCGTCGACGGTCCGGGGGTTCAGTGCGGCGCGGGTGTGATGGGGGTCAGCGGGCTGTCGACGGTGTCGGTCCAGGCTCCGGCGTCGAGCGGCGAGGGCCGGGTGCAGCCGCTGACGGGAGACCATGCGGGGGTGTAGAGCACTCCGGGGGCGACGGGGTGCTCGGTGGAGTCGGCGGCCGCGGCGGTGGCGGCGTCGAGGGTGCGGAACGTCCGGGTTTCGGTGTTCCTGATCTGCCGGGCGAGCAGGTAGTCGGGGGTGCCGGGGCGGCTGAGTCGCAGAATCCAGCCGCCGGGCCAGGCCGGATGCGGTTCGGTGATCTGGTATCCGATGGCGCGCATGACGTCGAGCAGGCCGGCCAGTTCGCCGGAGTGGTACCGGTCGCGGTCGCGGGCGGGCCGGTCGTGGAGCTGCCGGTAGTGCTCGCGCAGCTCGGCGACGGTGGCGGCGAGGCCGTCTGTGCCGGCGCGTTCGCGACGGTAGGCGGCGAACGTCGCTGGTCGTAGCCCTCGGGGGAGCCATCGGCCGGCGAAGACCACCGCGGTGTCGCTGGCGTCGCTCGGGTGGGCTCCGGCGGCGTCGAGCAGCTGTTTGGCTTCGGCGGCGAGTGTCTGGACGGCGCGGACGTCCTGGCCCTCGTCGTAGGCGCGGTCGGATTCGTAAGACACGGCCTGAATCCAGCGGTCGTAGTCGTCCCAGAGCTGGTCGAGGGCGGGCTGGGTCGCGTCGGGTGCGGTGTCGGCCATGCGGTTCTCCCCCTGGTCGGTGTGACCAGGGTAGTCAGGCAGCGGCGGGGGCCGGTGAAAGCCGGGCCTGGTGGACCTGCGCCATGACGCGGTTCCGCTCCCAGACCTCGGTGAGGGCCGCGAGTCGTTCCGGCGGGCAGGTCAGTTCGCCGGTTTCATAGGCCCGCTGGTACTTCGCCTGGGCCCGCACCAGCGGGCACCAGCAGACCGCGGCCTCCTCCAGCGTCATCGGCGGCAGGCCGGTGTCGGGCAGCGGCCGGAGCGGCCGGCCTGCCCGCTTCGCGATCTCGGTCATCGTGCTCACGACCCGACATCGTGGCCTGGTCCCGTTGACACGAAAGAGAAACCCTGGTCGAGGGGTGGTCGGGTCGATCGCGCGAGGACGACTTCGGCCGGTGGGCCGGGGGGCTCAGGTGCAGTCGAGGCCGCATCCGGTGCAGACCAGCACCAGGCCGTCGAGGCGCCATTCGCCGGATCCGGTGTCGTCGGGGCAGGTCTCGGGCTGGTGGGGCCAGGTCTCGCCGTCCAGGACGAGGACGTGGCGGCCGGGGTAGACGTAGCTGGTGGCGCGGGTGGTGCCGTGGTGGCTGGGTGCGCGGCCCCAGCGGGCGCCGGCGGGGAGTTCGGGAAGGTCGACGGGCGTGGTGTACGGGTCGTTGCCGAGCATGTGGGCCTCCTCGGGGTGGTGGCGGGTCGGAGCGAAGGGTGTCCGTGCCGGGTCCGAAGCCGTCTCGCTCTGTAGTTGTCAACCTGCTGGCCGCTCCCGATCAGGGCGGCCGGGGCGAGGAGGTCGTCCGGGCGGGTGGAACGGCGTTTTCCCGGTTCACCTGGGCGGATCGGCTGGATGGCCCCGGCCGCCCTGATAGGCCGTCTTCCGCAGGTTGGTGGCTGCGGAGCGTGATGCGGAGGGCTCGGCGCGGTGCCCGGAGCGCAGGCCCGCCGCCACCCCGAGGAGGCCCTGGCCGCCGCTGCGGTCCAGTGCGCCTGGCGGGTGATTCGCGGTCGCCGCCGGTTAGCGGCGGCGGCGCCGCGGCCGCGGCGATCGTCCTTCGGAAAGAGCGCGGGCCTTGGCCCGCTCGTATCGGTCTTGCGGGGTTTCCGCTGGTCCCAGCGGTGCCGCGCCGCTTTCAGGCGCGGCGGTCGCGCGTTCGGCGGCGGCGCGGGCCTGCGCGAGCAGGTGTTCCCGCAGCGCCGCCTGGCGCTGTTCGTGCGCTGCGCGGATCTCGGCGGAGATCCGCGCAGCGTGTTCCGGGCTGGCGGCGTCCTCGGCGGGCCGCACCGCGGATCGCGCGTCGGCCAGCTCGGCGGCGCGGCGTCGGCGGAGGGTTTCGGCTGCCTCGGCGTGACGGCGCTGGCCGAGGCGCCGGACGTCGGCCGGCCGGAGCCGGTCGGCCCCGGCCGGGACGGCGGCCAGCGCGGCCCGGCCGTGCCGGGTGACGATGGTCTGGCGGAGGGCGTCCCGGTCGGCCTGGACGTGCCGGTGACCAGGCAGGACGCGGCCGGTGTCGGTGCGCCAGGCGGACAGGCGCGACTGGGCCCACCGGTAGGGCGCGACGACCCGGGCGGCTTCCATCGCGGGCAGCGTCGACCAGCTGGCCGGCCGGTATTTCAGCGCGTGCAGCACGTCGTCGTTCGACCAGCCAGCACGCCAGTACGGGCGGCACAGCGCCCGTCCGGCCTTCGGACTCAACCGGGCCAGCACGGGGTGCTGTCGGCGCAGCTCAGAGGCAGCAGCGAGCATCTGAGCCGAGCTGGTCGGCGACCGATCGGCGAAAGCCCGCCACTCCTCGTCAAAGCGGGCCCGAAGGGCCTCGGTTTTGCTGCTGTCCGCAGGTTTCGTGCTCGGGCTGTGGAAAAAATCCCTCGCGCGCGAAGAAACCCACTCCCCAACAGAAGAGAAAAGATCAAAAGACCACGTAGGGGTCCAGGTTTCATCCCCAGCGCGGCGTTCGCGCTGGTCGGAGGCGGTGCGGCGGAGGCCGGTGCCCAACCAGAGCCAGGCGTCGCGTACGCGGGCCTCCAGCGCGTCGACGGGCACCGCGGTTTCCAGCCGGACGGGCCGGTGGCGCTCCGGGCGGGGTTCGGCGGAGTGCTCGCCGGGACGGCGGGGCACGCGCAGGGCGTAGACGGCGCGGCGGTTGCCTTCGACGTGGGCGAGGGACATCGGGCGGAATTGGGGCGTGCTGCCGGATTCCATGACGGTCAGCCAGCCGAGCATCCGCAGCTGGCGCAGCCAGCCCGCGAGGGTCGAGCGGGCCCAGCCGGAGACCTCCATCAGCCGGTCCCAGCCGGGCCAGGTCTCCCAGGTGTCCCAGTCCGCGCGGAGGGTCAGCTCGCGGGCGAGGCAGAGCAGGCGGGCGCGGGTGTCGCGGCGGAGCAGCTGCACCCACTGCTCGCTGGCGAGCAGCAAGGGCCATTCGCGCTGGTCGCGGGGGTCGCGCGAGCCGAGGGCTTCGGGCGGGGCGGCGTCGATGTCGGCGGCGTCGGGCGAGCCGCCGAACTCGGCCCAGCAGGGCCCGCAGTGCACGGTGCGCAGCGGCACGGGCCGCGGCACGCCGGGTGTGCGGCCGCATGTGACGCACAAGTCTTTAGGCGTTTGACCAGCGGAAACGGTGTCCGGGTCGGTGAAGTGAAGCGGCGAGATCCCTGCTGGCGGCGTGTCGCGGGCAGCAAAAAAGGGACCCCGCCGGGGTCCCTTTGGTATGGTGGCTCCCGACGTAGTGCAGACACACCAAAGGCCGGGACTCCCCCTTCCACAGGAAAGTTGGCCCGAAGGTGTGGATGTTGGCGTTTACGCGCTTCGCCGTCGGAGGTGGTGCTCCTGGCGAGGCGCGTTTCGTCGTTTTAGGCGGCTGTCAAAGGCAGCTCTCCCTGCTGGTCGTAGGGCACGCCGGTGATCTTCTCGGCCAGTCGGCCGAGGTAGTCCTGAACGGTCAGGCCGGCCTTGCCGGCTTCCTTCTCGAACGCCTCCGCGAGCGGCAGCGGCATCCTCGCCTTGATGACCTTGATGTCGACGTCGTCACCCCACTTGGGGGGTCGGCCTGTTCGTTTCGTGCGTTCCATGGGCGCGGTTCTATCGTTTCCTCGTACGTGAAACGGGGAGGCGCGCCGCAAGATCGGCAAAAAATCGGAACGCCTGATCGGGTGATGGCCGTGCAGGGGGCGGCGGGGGTAGGGGGAGCCCCCCGCCTGGGTGCGGTCGAGCCAGGCCGTTGGGGCTCGAACACGTTCGTGATCTTACGTCCCGCTCGGGCGGTTCTGCCAGACGTTTGGGCTGGTCCCGGCCATGATTGCGTAGTTGTGCGGATCTTCGGCCGGGTCACTACTGAGGTTTGTGCACGGGTGTACTGACGCCGGGGAACCCTCGGCGCTGCACTGGGCTGATGGAGATCGGTTCGAGCGTGCACGGCGTCGGCACCCATCGAGGGCCGTGGATCGTGGGTGCGGTCGTGACTGTCGGTGCCGACGACGGCGGCGGTGTCGACCTGGTCTGGCAACCGCCGATGTCGAGGGTCCTCCCGCCGGAGTGGGACGTCATGGACGTGACGGACCTGGCGGCGCGGCAGCTGTCGTCTGCGCCGTTCACGGCGGGTCAGGTCACCGAGATCCGCGGCGAGGTCGTGCGGCTGGTTCCGCTGACCTCGTGGTGGCGGTGGAAAGTGCGGTTCTTCCTGGGGCTGCGGCCGGACCGGATGCTGCGGCCGGACCGGATGCTGCGGCCGGACCGGATGCTGCGGGTGGTGCCCGCGTGATCGGCCTGGTGCTGCTCCTGGCGGCCGGTGCGCTGGTGCTTCTCGTCCTGGTCCTGGGCGCGGTGCTCGCGCTGCACGTCCACCGGTGCGAAGTGCGGTCCCGCCAGGTGTTCACCCGGCTGCACCCGCCAGGCCCGTTCGGGCCGTCCGCGCCGGTCCCGGAGCTGTACACCGACCCCGACGGGCCGCACACCGACCTGCGGCTGCCGCCGTTCCGCGCGTACCACGTCTGAGGAGCGCCGGAACGGACTGCGGACGCGGCGGCCGATCGGCGCGATCGGCCGCCGACGAAAAACTGTCGGTGTCGTGTGCGATCGTGCTTCCCGACCGACGAGTCAGAGGGGAGAAGCCTCGGAAACGCAAAACGCGCCGAGTGGAGGCTGAAAAGCCTGGCACTGGCGCGCGGGTACCATTCTCCGTTGACGTGTTACCAGCACGTCAACCGCAGTCCGGCACGGTTGTTTGTTTCGCAGCATTGACCCTACCGTGACGCCGGTTATCGTCGTCAACCCGTGACCGCCTCTCGTATGGGTAACGGTGGCCACAGGCGGGTGACCGGCCGGGCTGCGCTCCCAGTTGCACCGACGCAAGGAGTGCATGTTGGCCTGGAACGAGGCAGATCATCCGCGTGGCGCGGACGGCCGGTTCATCGCGAAAGGCGGCGGAATGCTCGCCGTCGCCGTTGTCGCCGTGATTCTTCTCTTCGGAAGCGGGTTTTTGAAAACGACGGGGAAAGAAGCGGCGACAACGAGCTTTCCGGCGACGTGGAAAACCGGCGGAATGGAGTTCACGACGCTGAATTCCGACACCGCGGCCGCGTGCGACGCCTACGGCGCGGTGAAGACATACCTGGCCGCGCATCCGTGTTCGGGCGTTCGGCGCGGCCTGTTCGAGGTCGGCGAGCCCGGCAAGAAGATCGCGGTGGCCACCGCGACGGTCACGATGCCCTCGGCGGAGCAGGCCGGGCAGTTGCGCGAGCTGGCCGACCGTCCCGGCACCGGCAACATCACGGAGCTGAGCACCGGTTTCGACGGGCGGCACTACGCCTCGGCCGTCTCGGGCAACGTCGTGACGATCGCGCAGGCCAAGGCCCAGATGCTCGCCGACCCGTCCTCGTCGGCGCTCGACGGCGCGGCGCAGGCCGCGCTCGGTGTGCCGGCGGGCTGACTTGTCGGCCCGCGGCTTCCGGAAGCGCCGACGGGGCTGGTGATGCCGATGGCATCACCAGCCCCGTCCGTCGTTCGGCACCGGCGCGGACCAGCGCATTCAGTGCGTGGCGCTGGTGTGCGTTCCGATGTTCCTCAGGCGCCCGCCGCGCGTTTTGGACTTGCCGTTGCCGACCAACCAGCGGGCATCGGTCCAGCCGACGTCGTCGTCGTCGTTCGGCGCGGGGCTCATCGGGTCACCTCGACCAGGTCGGTGCGGGCGTGCAGTTCGTCGGCCGTGTGGTGGTGCCGGCCGTCGGGGGTGTGGTAGCGGCCGTCGGCGCCGCGCGACCAGACGCGCAGCTGGTCGTCGCGCACCCTCGGGCAGGTCGGCGCGGTGCCGCAGCCGGCAAGCCAGGTTCGGGCTGAGGTGCTGGTAGACATGGGGATGCTCCCTCGGTTGGAGTGAGCCCGGCCGGCGTCGATCTGTGGAAGGTGAGCCGTCGGCCGGGCGCTGCGGATTACTGGCGGTGGGCCTGCACGCGGCCGCCGTGGACCGGCAGGTCGTAGTGCGCCTCGGGGTTCGCGGGGCAGTTCGCCGCGGTGACGTCGCGGGTCGTGCCGCCGGTGCTGCGGATCTTGCGGGTGTAGGTGTGCTGCGGGGGCTGGCCGCTGCCCGCGCACGCCTTCGGCGGTTTCGGCACCTGGCGCTCCTCACTCGGTGTTCGGAGTGGCCGGCCGGGGCGGCGATCTGTGGAAGGTGAACCGGTCCCGGTCGGAGGTCCGGACGGACCCGGCACCCACCGAGACCAGCGGTTTCGGTGAGCACCGCGTGCCCTCCGGGCGCGGTCAGCAGCGCGGCCGGGCCTCGCCCTGCTGTCCGGACGGCGCGGTCTCGGAGCGGTCCCGCGCGGTCTGCTCGGGCACGGCGGCGGGCTCCCCCGCCGACGGGTCGGCGGGGCTGTCGGTGCCGAAGAGGGCCAGCTGGCCCTCGATCGGCGTGTGCCGGTCGAAGGACTCGGCGCGGCGTGCGCCGCGCTGGCGGGTCATCGCTCGGCCTGCGCGATGTCGTGCCGGTCGAGGCGTTCGGCGAACGCGACGACCGGCGGCGGTGCTGGCAGTTCCGGCCCGGCCTCCGCCGCCGCGGCGGGCCCTCCCGTCGGCTGCGGCCGCGCACGGCGGGCCAGGCTCACGATCTCGACTGCGGGCGGCAGCAACGGCAGTGCCGCGCCCGCCGCGAGCGGTCCCCATGCTGCGAGACCAGCGCAAACGCAGGCAGAGGCCGCAGCGATTTCCGGTAGCCACCAGAGCGCGAACGCACCGGCGGACATCGGCCGGCCGACGGGCGGTTCGGCTGAGAAGATGGGCATGGGTCGTCCCTTTCCACAGGTTTGGACGGTCCTGCCCCGGCGGTGCTGCAACACCTCCGGGGCACTTACTAGCGTAGTTGCTAGCAACATTGCTAGCAACCCTGGGAGCTGTGCAGTTGCGAACAGGTCTAGGATCAGTGCTCGTGACGGAGCCGATAAAAGAGATAGACCGGCCCCTGGTGATCGCGGTGGCGAACCAGAAGGGCGGCACGGGCAAGACGACCAGCACCATCAATCTGGCCGTTGCGCTGCGGAGCTTCGGACTCCGCACTCTGATGGTCGACATCGACCAGCAGGCGAACGCAACGTCTGGCCTTGGTGTCGACGGGACCGAAGCGGAGCGGACGATCTATGAGGTGCTGCACCGCGACCCGAAGGTCCGGTGCACCATCATGGAGGCGGCGGTCGAGACCAAATGGGGCGTTCTCGTCGTGCCGGGAACGGACGCGCTGATCGAGATCGAAGAGAGCGGCGACGACCCCGGCCGGGAGTGGCGGCTGCGCAAGGCGCTGGCGAAACTGCCGCAGCCGCACGTCGTACTGATCGACTGCCCGCCGAACCTCGGCCGGTGCACCACGATCGCGCTGTGCGCGGCCGACGTCGTGATCGCTCCGGTGAAGCCGGGCATCGATGAACTGGAGGCCCTGGCGAAGCTGGAGGGCACGATCAGCCGCCTGGTGGAGAACGAGGTCAACGAGTCGCTGGTCCTCGGGGGAGTGATGGCGGTGGAGTACTCCGGCGGCAGCCAGCTGCACAAGGACGTGCGGAAGAAGCTCGAAAAGCGCTACGGCTCCCGGTACCTGGGCGAGATCTCCAAGACGGTTCGAGTCGGCGAGGCGAAGGCGGCCAAGAGGCCGCTGCTGTTCGAGTTCCCGGACTCGACCGCGGCGGAGGACTACCGCGCCATCGGGAAGAAGCTCGCAGAGAGGATCGCGTCGTGACGCGCGGGCTCGGTGACGAAGATCCGTTCGCGCGCCGGCAGGCAGCGGCGGACAAGTTCCTGCCGCCGAAGCCGCCGCCGCCCGATGACGAAGACGACGACCGCGAAGACCAGCGCAAACAGCCGCCCAATAAAGATAGCAACAATGCTAGCAACTCTGATAGCGTCGGCGGGGACGTCGACACGAAGGAGAAGCCTGTGGGCAGCACAGCGGTGGAGGCACCGCCACCACCGACGCGGGAACCGGAAGGACGCACGCAGATGAACGCGCGCGTCCGGGTCAACCGGATGAAGGCGTTGAAGAAGTACCAGCACCAGCACCGGTCGACGCTTCAGGCGGTCGTGGACCAGATGGTGGACGAGTACCTGGAACGGCGGGGCTTGCTCCCCAAGGACTGATCGCGGATGTAGGAAACCCCGGCGGTGGGCGAACACCGGCCGGGGCTGAGTCGGACACAGAGATTGGAAGTCAACATGTCCAACACGAATGGTACGGCCTTGGCTACCTCGGCGGATGCACCCGACGAGGTGGCGCGCACGAGTGGTGCGGGGGACTACATCCGAGGGATGGAGGACACCGCGCCCCTGGACGTGGTCGACCAGCCGCGCCCCGGCCCGGACCCGCACGCGGTCGTCCGTGAGCTGGAGACTCAGGTCGAGGTCGCCGAGAACATCGTGAACTTGCAAGGCAAGCGGGCGCTGGTCGAGCAGATGTTCCCCGAGGAGATGGAGGAGGAGCGCGCGGTCGAGCTGCGCCGCCGCGCCGTCGAGCGCGAGTTCCAGACCTGGGAAATCGGCCGGTCGCTGCGGTCGCGGAAGTGGCAGGCACGGCGCCAAGCCCTGCGGGCCTGGCGCGACGACCGCGCGAAGTCGAAAGACCGCAGCAGCGCGGCGGACGACCGCCGTTGGCACGTCAAGGCGCAGCGCACGCGGACGCGGCTGACCAGCCCGGACGCGCGGATCGCAACGCAGATCCGTTCGGCGACGCGCTGGTCCAACCTGCTGATCTCGCTGATGATCGTGGGCATGGCCTACACCGGGTTCACGGTGCAGGCGAATTTCGTGCCGTCCGGCAACACTGGCGACCCGCGCTACTGGCTCTCGCTCGGACTGGAGGCAATGTGCTCGGTGGCGCTGATGGCGTTGATGCGGTTCGACGCCCGCGCGGCGCTGGCCGGGCGGGTGCGCACCGGCCGCGAGGCGTTCTGGGGCTGGACGGTGAAGGGCGGGCTGCTGCTCGCGTCGCTCGCGGCCGCGGCCGGCCCCGCGATTGCGGCAGGGGACCGGATGGCGATCGTCGCCAACGGCTGGGCTCCGGTGCTGGTCGCGTCGGTGCTGCTGATCCACGACCGGATTTCGCGCGGGGACTCGGAGATCCTGCTGGAGCTGTACCGGGCGACCGAACGCGAGGGCCTGCGGGACCTCGTCGCGGTGGCCGAGTTCGCGCTGCGGCAGGGCCTGCTCGCGCCCTCGCAGGACAACAAGCCGGGCGAGATCGCGCCGAGCGCATCGAAGCTGGCGACGTTCTTCCGGATCTCCAAGGAAAACGCGGCCCACGTGCGCGACCGGGTGAACGCCCGGGGCGCTGACGTCACGGCCTGATCGGCCGGGCAGTCGCTGAATCGGATGCTCCCGGTGGGGGTCGAGTGCGATGCTGGAAGTGCTCGACCCCGGCCGGGTCCACCCGGACCAGGTGAAATAGCCGCGGCAGAGGCAGGAACGGCCTCCCACCTCTGCCGCTTGACACATGAGGAGCGTGATCTCCCGTGGTGCCCACGGACAAGGATGTCAAACGACGTGATTTCTGGACAGGTGCGGGTGGGGTAGCCATCGGCGCCGGTGCCGGGCTGCTGCAACAGCTGCCGCTCGACAACCCCGCGATCATGGATTCGGTCACCAGCTACGTCAGCGTGCCCGGCATGGTCCTCGGCGGTGCGATCACAGCCAAAGCGATCGTGCATAACCGCTGGTACTTCGCCGCGCCCCAGCGGCTGCACCGCGAACTGGGCGAGGACGGCTGGCTCAACGAGTACGACCTGAAGACCACTGCGGGGGCCGCGGCCATGCGCGCGCAGGCTGCGCATCTGCGCCCGGAGCTGTCCGCCCGCGCGGGCCGGGTGCGCAGGCACCCGGTCAGCGAATACGGGACGTGTGTCGGTCGGCTCGAATCCGGCCCTCGCAGGATCCGCGGAACGCGGGTGTACAACCAGCACTCGCGCGGGACGCTGGTGCTCGGCCCGCAGGGCTCGGGTAAGAGCCAGTGGCTTGCGCACCCCATTATCGATTCGCCCGGCGGGCTGTACGTGAGCACCACGAAGCCGGAGCTTGCGCAGATGGCGGCCGGGATTCGCGCGCAGCGCGGCCCGGTGTGGATCTTCAACCCCTCCGGTTACGGCGATGTCGGGTCGACGCTGGGGTGGAACCCCGTCGAGGGCTGCACCGACCAGGAGGTGGCCGACGCCCGCGCGGCGGCGCTGGTCCGCGGCGGCGGCGGGGCCAAGGGCACCGAGCGTGCGGAGTTCTGGGCGCAGAAAGCGGTCGAGATCATCCGCTGCTACCTGATGGCGGCGGCGCTGGTCGGGTACGACATGCGCGCCGTGCACTGGTGGGCGACGAACCCGGACAGCGAGGACGTGCTCGGCATCCTCGACGCCCGGCCCGACGTGGTGCCGGCCGCGTGGCTCGGCACGCTGCGCACGCACCTGGCGGCCTCGCCGAACACCCGGACCGGGTATTTCGCCACCGTCGTGTCGTGCGTCGGGTTCATGGACAACCCTCGGGTCTCGGCCGCCTGTCGGCCGACCGGCGCGCAGAACTTCGACATCCTCGAGTTCCTGCGCGCGGGTTCGCTGTTCGTTATCGCGGGGCAGGACACCCGGATCGCCCCCCTCATGACGGCGTTCACCGAGCACATTTTTACGATGGCGAAGCGCGTTGCGGCCGGTTGCAAGGGCGGGCGCCTGCCCAACGGGCTGGCGATGGTCCTGGACGAGGTCGCGCAGACAACCCCGGTTCCGCTTGACGAGTGGTCCGCGGACAGCCGGGGCTGGGGGATCGGCGTGATCGCCGCTTTCCAGGATCTCGCGCAGCTGCGGACCTGCTACGGACCGGACCGGGCGAAAACGATCTACTCGAACTTGCGGACGAAGATCGTGCTGCCCGGCGTCGCGGGCAAACAGGATCTCGAAGAACTCGCCTTCCTCGCGGGCCCGCGCAAGGTGGTGGACGTGAGCGAGGGCGAGTCGATCCAGGGCGGCGGAGTGTTCAGCCAGGAGTCACACTCAACCAGCCGGCGCGTGGTGAAGGAGCCGGTCGTCACCGGCGACGTCATCTACCGGCTTCCGCCCTGGCACGCCTACGTCGTCGGGCTCAGCCCCCGGGCAGCGGTGGTCAAGTTCGAGCCCGGGTACAAGCGCGCGGCCCGGATCAAGAAAGCGCTGCGCAAAGCCGGGCAGGTATGGGCAATGCCGGTGCCCGCCGCCGAGGGCGGCGGGGCTGCGGCCGGGGCTTGGGGCGCGGCGGCATGACGAACCGGGAAACCGAGCCGCAGCTGCACATCCACGCGGCGATCCTCAACCGCGTGGCGACCGACAGCGACGGCAACATCCGCGTCTTGGACTCCAACGACGCGATTGCGCCTGTGTACGAGCGGGCGCTGGAAGACAAGCTCGCCGCAGATCTGGGCGTCCGATTCGCGCACGACTCGGAGCAGCAATGACCGCTCCGGACGGCGGCCCGAACAAGCGCAGCGCCGATCGGGACCGCAAGCTGGCCGACCTCGCCGCGGACCTCCGCAAGACCCGCGGCGAGGTCGCCGACGTCCGCAACACCGTCGGCGACCTCGCCGCGACCATCTCGGAATGGGCTCCGCAGCTGGTCGACGTCCAGAAAGACCTCGCCCAGCTCGGCGGCCAGGTCGAGGAGCTGCTGGAGTCGCCGGACATCAAGAACGCGCCGGTGAACTGGCCTGAGCTTCCGGCCGAGGACGCGGAGCGGGAATGGGCGAAGCTCGGCGAGTGGGTGCACGAGATCCTGGGCGGCTGGTACCTGGTCACCCGCGGCCAGCTGCCCGACTGCTGGCCGCTGCACCGACCGGCGTTCTTGCAGCTGGCGTGGCTGCGGTCGAGCCATATTGAGTCCTACCTCAGCCGCACCCACCCCTCGCAGGCCGCCGAGTGGAACGTGCGGTGGCTGGACGCGGCCCTGTCCCGGGTCGCGACCTACATCCCGGACACCAAGTGCCGGGCCGTTCCGGGCAAGCCCGGCGAGCACCTGGTCGACCAGCTGCACGCACAGCAGCACCGCACCGGGCAGCAACCGGCGCCGACCGGGGCGAACCCGTTTCCGAACCCGTACGCCCAGCAGCAACCGGGATCGCCCGCTCCGCCAGTCCCGCCCACGCCTGCCGTGCCCAGCTCCGCCCGGGACGAGGTCATCCGGTGGGATTACTGGGGCGGTTACTTCAACCAGGCCATGCGGGCGGATCTCGCATGGCGGCGCGAACGCGAAGCCGCCGCGAAAAACGGCGGCTGAGCAGGGCGATCAGACCGCCCCGTAAAGCCCTCCAGGAACGCCACAGGCCCCCGGTCACCGCCGGGGGCCTGTTCTTGTCCAGGAAATGCCCACACTCGCCGTCAGCGCCACCCCGTACCATCAGTGGTCGACCCGTGACCGCCCACGGAGGAGCGCGCCATGCCGGTGGAGATCACCGAACGGTATTTCGACCCGGAGGACCCGAACGACGCCCTCGCGCAGCTGGTCGCCGGCCGCCGCGGCGGCCCGGTGCCGGCGGCATCCCCGTGGGTCGAGCCGGACTACGCGAGCATCCCGGGCGACGCGGACCTGCCGACCGACGAAGCGGCCCGGACGCTCGTCTGGCCTGGTCCGGCCATGATCATGCCCGCTGGATTGCTTCCCGACGGCCGGCCGCCGTCCGGCAGCGACTTCGACAACGGCGAACGGATCTGCGGGCCTGGTCAGCGCCCGCGGAACAACGCGGAAGCCGATGCCGTCTGGTGGGCGTATCGGCGGCAGCAGAACGCGCTGCGTGCGCAAGCGGGCCTGCCCCGCGCTGTGCGCGGTGCCAACGGACTTGAAGACACGCCGGAGACGACTGAGGCGATCATGCGCCTGCACGCCGAAGAGCGCGCACGCCGCGCCGGCGGGCGTCACCGGCGCGCTGGCTGATCAGCCAGCGCCGCTCTAGCGGCCGGGCTCGGGTTCGGGCTGACGCGGTGTCGGCTTCAGCTCGATCTCCGGCTCGTCCGCCTGGCGCTGGCGCTGCGGCTCGTTCTCGGCGCTGCGGTCCTTTTCCGGCTTCGCGGCCCGCTCGTGTTCTTCGGCCCGGTCGCGCCGGGCGCGCTCGGCCTCGGCCTCCTGCTCGGCTTCGCGGCGGCGCTCCTCGGCACGGGCCTTCTCGGCGGCCTCCTGCTGAGCACGGATGATTTCCATGGTCCGGGCCTGCTTGCGGACCTGGGCAAGGGACTCCCGCACCGTTTCGCCGTCCGGCGCGGTCTCGCGCTCGGGCGTCTCGACGCGCACCGGCTGAGCACCGACCCGGTCCTCGTCCGAGAGCGGGAACAGTGCCAGCTGGTCCTCGTCGTCCCGGCCGGGATCGGCGAGGGCGCGCTGGTCCCGCTCCTGGTCCAGGGCCGCAGCCTTGTCCACTGCGGCGCCGACGTCCGGCACGTCCGCGGCCCGCTCGGCCTCCCGGTCCTGCTCGGCATCGAGCACGGGTTCTTCGGCTTCCTCGACGGCGGGCTGCTGGGTGCGTCCGACCAGTCGCTCGCGCCACTGCTGCCACCAGCGCACATGCTCGGCGGAGTCCGCGTCCAGCTCGGGCCGCTCGTCGACGGGCTCAGGCTCGGCCTGCTGCTGCTCCTGGGCAGGCTCCGGTTCGCGCTCGACCTGCTCCGGATCGGGGCCGACCTCGGCCTCCGACGCGATCCGGAACAGCTCCAGCTGCTCGGCCTCGGGTGTCGGCTGCTGCTCGGCGTCCCCGCCGGGGTGCCGTCGAGCGAGTTCCTGGCGGGCCAGCTGGTCGGCAACCTCGGCCGTCTCGGCCGCCTCGTGCCACCGCTGCCGGGCCGCGTGGATCTCCTCCAGCTGCCGCGCGCGCTCGGCGAAGTCGGCCGCCAGGCGCTCGGCCATCTCGACATCCGCGAGCGCGGCGGCGTACTCGGCTGTGCCCTCGGGCAGCGTCTCCAGCTGGGCCGCGTAGAGCGCGGCGTCCTGCCGGTAGCTCTCGGCGTTCTCGTAGTTCAGCTTCATCTCGTCGGCGACGTACGGCGGCGCCCACGTCTGTTCGCGCTCCCAGCGCGCGCTCATCTCGCGCAGCTCGGCGTCGGTCGCGATGGCGAAGTCGAGCGCGTCGACCGGGCGGCCGAGTGCCGCGTGCGCCTGCTGCCACAGCGCCCGGTGGAACTCCTGCTCGCGGCTCGGCGCGGCGCCGAGCGACGCCTGGTCCTCTTCGATCGCGGCGAGTTCGCGGTAGGCCGCGACGACACCTGCGCGGCGCACCCATTCCTCGCGCTGGCCCGGCTCGGCCGGGGCGGTGCCGAGGTGGTCGACGGCCCACTGCGGCATCTGCTCGGCGACCTGCTCGCCGAGTTCCTGCTGGCGGTCGGTGGCCAGCACGGCCATTTCCTGGAGAACCTGGCCGACCGGGCCCTCGACGGGCGGCCCGAACGTGGTCCAGTCCCGCCCATCGATCTCCTGCTCGGGCGTCCGGTGCTTCGTGATCTCGCGGACCCGGTAGCGCAGAACGTCGGTGACGCTGACCGCGTCATCGAGCTGCCGGCCGCCGATCGCGGCCGCCAGCACCTGGTCGACGTCGTGCCCGGCCAGCTCGGTCTCGCGCAGCGTGCGCATGAGCCGACCCCACCCGTGCTCCTGCTGGGCGGCCTCGACCGGCTCGCCCATCTCGGCCAGCCCGGCGGCGATCGCGTCGGTGTAGCGGTACTCCGACCACTCGCGCGAGATGAGGTCCCACTGGGTCCCGATCCAGGCCAGCGACCGGCCGTCTTCGAGCCCGGCCCGGTATTCCAGCTCCGCCGCGCGGGCAGGGTCGGAGTTTTCCAGGATGCGGCCCATCGCCGTCACCGGGTCGACGTCCAGCAGCTCGGGCTGGTGCTCGTCCGGAGCGCGCTCGGTCGCGAGGTACGCCATGTTCAAGCCGCGGCCGCGCGTCAACGCGACGTACGCGTCTTCGCGGCTGGTCTGCTCATCGAACAGGGCGTGCGCGCTGTCGACGGTGCGGCCCTGTGCGCTGTAGACGGTCCCGGCGTAGCCGAGCGTGACGTGCTGCTCGACGTAGTCGAGCGGCAGGAACGCCGTCCCGCCGTCCTTCGTCTCCGCGATGATCCGGCCGCGGTCATCGACACCGCGCACCGTGTACACCTCGCGGTTCACGACCATGCCCCGGCCGCCCTGCACGTCGATGCTGTAGCTGTTCTTCCGCGCCTGGATCACATCGCCAACGCCGATGGCGTTGTCGTCCTTGCCGACTGCAAGCACGTTCGCGTCCACCCGGCCCAGCGCCACCAGCTCGTCCCGGACCCGTCGCGACATGTCGGCCGCGTCGGCGTTCCCGCGCACGATCAGCATGGAATCCCGGCCGTCCAACGTGTCGGCGAGGTAACCGCGCATCGCCGCTTCCTGCATCTCCTCGACGGTGCCGCCGCGCAGTCGGCCGCGGTCCTCGTACTCGCCGAGCACGCCGGTGTCACCGGCGCGCAGGCGGACGCTCGCGTCCTTCTCCCAGTCAGCGGAGAACCGGCGCACGCTGTCCAGTTCGTACGCGCCGTTGTCCTGCGCCAGCAGCTCGAACATGCCGCCGGCCTTCACCGCGCCGAGCTGCCGGTGGTCGCCGGTCGCGAGCCACTTGCCGCCGGCCTTCTCGATGATCGAGGTGATGCGGTCGAACTCGTCCGTGCCGGACATCCCCGCTTCGTCCAGGACGAACAGGTCGCCGCGGCGGACCTGGTCCTGCGCCTCGCCGGTCGTCTCGTCCGGCGTGAACCGGCGCAGGAACTGCGTGGTGTTGATGGCCTCCAGGCCCTCCTCGTTCAGCACGTCGGTCGCGCGCTGCGAGGTCGCCAGGCCCATCACCCGGCCGCCGGTGGACCGGCTCCACACGTCCGCGAGCGTCGCCACGGTGTAGCTCTTGCCGGTACCGGCCGGGCCGACCAGGACATCGCCCGCACGTCCCGATGACACCACGCCCAGCACCGCCGCCCGCTGGTCGGCCGTCAGCGTCGTGGCCTCCAGCTCGACGCGCAGCATCTCCAGCTCCGGGCCGGTGATCGCCGGAGCGGTCTCCTGCCGCGCGCGCACCGTGATGCGCCGCTCGGTCGCCAGCTGGGCCTCGGTCGTGTAGACCTCGTCGATGTGCGGCCGGAAGATCGACCGGCCGTCCTCGGCCCGCTGCAACGGGACCGGCATCGCGACCGGGTCCTCCGCGGTGAGCGTCAGCACGCCGAACTCGTTGCCCGGTCGCAGCGCGG